>DAOVRD010000020.1 GCA_030628375.1 Planctomycetota bacterium | reverse complement strand
GGTCTCGCCGGGCCTGCCGACGTAAGCCACCGGCGCGAGGATGTCCACCTCCTCGCCCTCGCCGTAGAGGACTTTCAGGAGAACGCCCGACCCTTCGGCCTCAACCTCGAAGCTCGCCTTCTCCGACTCGACGACCAGCACGACCTCGCCCTTTTCGACTCGGTCGCCCTCGGCCTTCAGCCACTCGACGATCTTGCCTCGGGGGATGTCCTGCCCGATCTGCGGCATAATCACGGGAATCATGACGACGGGACCTCCACGTCCGAGGCCCGCCCCGCCGAGCCGAAGAGCTTCATCTTCTCGCCCATCTCCCTCTTGACCCGCTCGAACTGGGCGCCTATCACGGCCAACGGGTCGTACTTCGCGTGCTCCGCATGGTAGTCGCAGAAGCCGTCGATGAAAGCGTACTTGAGCTGCGTCGAAATATTGATCTTAGCGCAGCCGAGGGATATGCACCTGCGGAACACCTCGTCCGAAAGCCCCGTGCCGCCGTGCAGCGCGATGGGCAGGCCGGTGCGGTTGGCGATCTCCTCCAGGCGGTCGAAGGCGATCTTCGGTTCGCCCTTGTAGACGCCGTGCGCCGTGCCGATGGCCGGTGCGAACGCCGCAAGCCCCATGTCGCGGCAGAACTCGACCGCCTTGTCGGGATCGGCCAAACTGGCATCCGCGTCGGCGACCGCCTTGTCGTCCTCGACGCCGCCGATCTCGCCAAGCTCCGCCTCCACGCTGACCCCGGCCGGCGCGGCCGCTGCGACCACCCGGCGCGTCATGGCGAGGTTCTCCTCGAACGGGTGCGCGGAGGCATCTATCATGACCGACGTCCAACCCGCCTCGACGCAGCTCAGGCAGAAGTCCACGTCCTTGCAGTGGTCAAGATGGACGGCCACCGGCACGGGGGAGCCCCCAGCGGTCTCCCGCACCCAGCCCATCAGGGCCTCGTGCCCCCAGTGCACGACCGTCTTGACGGATGTCTGGACGATCACCGGGGACCGGAGTTCCTCCGCGGCCTGCACGACCGCCAGCATCGAATTGTAGTCAACGATGTTGAACGCCCCGACCGCGTAGCCGCCCGCTCGGGCCGCCTTCAGGATCGGGGCCATACTCACCAACGGCATCCGAGTATCCTCCTATACCCTGCCCGCAACGCGCCGAATGGCCTGGACGATGTCTTCTTCGCGCGGCACGCAGAGGCTTTCGAGTTCGAGGTTGAAGGGGATGGGCGTGTTCTTGCCGGCAACGATCTGGATGGGCGCGTCGAGGTAATCGAACGCCTCCTCCTGGATGATCGAGGCGATGTCGGAAGCCACCCCGCCGCGACGGGGCGCCTCCTGGACGACCAGCACGTGCTCGGTCTTGCGCACCGACTCGAGGATGAGTTCCTTGTCCAGCGGCACCAGCGTGCGCGGGTCAACCACCTCCACGTCGATGCCCTCCGCGGCGACCGCCTCAGCGGCAGCCAGCGAGCGGGGGACCATGTTCGACCAGGCGATGAGCGTCACGTCGTTCCCGACGCGCTTGACATCACCGACACCCAGGTCGATCAGGTAATCCTCCTCAGTTACGGCGCCCTCGGCCATGTAGAGCAGTTTGTGCTCGATGAAGATCACGGGACCGTCGTCGCGGATGGCGCTCTTGAGCAGGCCCTTTGCGTCGCAGGGCGTTGACGGCATAACCAGCTTGAGCCCCGGGATGTGGTAGAAGAGGGCCTCGAGGCTCTGCGAGTGCTGGGCGGCCAGGCCGTTGCCGACCCCGCCCTGCGTCCGGAGCACCATGGGCACGCGGCCGGCCCCGCCGGTCATGAAGCGGTACTTGGCAGCCTGGTTGCCGATCTGGTCGAGGGCGAGCAAGGCAAAGTCCACGAAGAGAATCTCAACGACCGGCCGCATGCCGGTGATGGCAGCTCCCACGCCCGCGCCGACGAAGCTGGCTTCGGCGATCGGCGTGTCCCGCACTCGTTCCGGCCCGAACTCCTCCAGCAATCCCGCAGTCACCTTATAAGAGCCGCCCCGTTCGGCGATGCCTTCGCCCATCAGGAAGACGGTGGGGTCGCGCCGCATCTCCTCCCGTAGGGCCTCGTTGAGGGCCTCGCGGTACTTGATCACCCGCGCGTTCTCTTGCACCGTCGCCCCCGCTCCCATGGCTGCACTTCCCCGCTCTCAGTAGGTCTCGACCTCAGCCAGGAACTCCTCTACCGACGGCTGAGGGCTGGCCCTCGCGAACTCGACGGCCTCCTCGATCTCGCGCTGGACCTCTGCCTCCAGGGCCTGCACGTCCTCCTCCGCGGCCAGGCCCTCTTTCAGCAGGAACGTCTTGCACGTCGTCAACGGGTCCCTGGCCTTGTAGTAATTCAGTCGCTCCTGCGGCATGTAGTGGCCGGGGTCGTTGACGTGATGCCCCAGGTGGCGGTAGGTCTTGGCCTCTATCAGCACCGGCCCCCGACCCGCGCGGCAAGTCTCGATCGCCTCCAGGGTGCACCGGTGCACCTCGAAGACGTCGTTACCGTCAATCAGGCGACTGTCGACGCCGTAGCCGGCTCCCCGCTTGTAGAGGTCCGGCTCGCGGGCAGCCTGTTCGATCGGGGTGGAGACGGCGTACTGGTTGTTCTCGATCATCAAGATCAGCGGCAGGTCCCAGGCGGCCGCCAGGTTCAGGGACTCCGCAAAGACGCCGTTGTTGCTTGCGCCGTCGGAGCAGAAGACCACGGTGACGCTGTCCGCGCCGCGGATCTTCGCCCCCAGAGCGGCGCCGACTCCGAGCGGAATGCCGCCTCCCACGATCCCGTTCGCGCCCAGGTTGCCGGCGGTGATGTGAGCGATGTGCATCGAGCCCCCCCGGCCGGCGCAGTAGCCGGTCGCCCGCCCGAACAACTCGGCCACCATGCGCTTCAGATCCCCACCGCGTGCGATGCAGTGGCCGTGCCCCCGGTGAGTGCTGGTGATGTAGTCGCCCTCGCGCAGGGCGGCGCAGACGCCCGCCGCAATGGCCTCCTGGCCCAGGTAAGGGTGGAAGTAGCCCCGTATCAGCCCCTGCCGATAGAGCCCGATGCAGCGCGTCTCGAAGGTCCGGATCGTGAACATCGTCCGGTAGAAGCCCAACACCAGCTCGCGGGAGTATGCCGCACCCGTCATTGTGCCGGCTCCCTCCCGTTCGGTGTGGCCGTGACCAGGAACCTGTAAAGATCGCCGCGGTAGACCGAGCGCTCCATCTCCAGGATCAGCTCTTTGCCGCACAGCGTCACGCCTTCGACGCAGAACGCGGGGACGGGCTCCTCCACGCTTAGCCAGTCCAACTCCTGCCCCTGGAGCAGGATCGTGCTGAGCATCTGGTGGATCTGGGTGAGCCGGAGGTGGTAATCGTTCTCGTAGATGCCGTACAGAGACTGCGCTAGCTCCTTTTTCTGGATGCCCGGGCAAAACCGAAGCGAGATGTAACGCGTCTCCTTCATCATCGGCACGCCGTCGGAGTACCTGAGCCGTTCGAGGACGCACATCGGCCCCCGGAGCTTGTAGGTCCGCCCCTGGATGGTCAGCGCGCGCGGCTTGCGCCGCACGCGCACGTCCAGGACCTCGGTTGCCGGTGTGCGCCCCTCCTGGAGCATGTTCTTCGTGAAGCTCAGGATGCGGTCCACGCTCCTATGGATGGACCTCTGGCGGACGAACGTGCCCTTGCCCTTGATGCGGATGGCCCAGCCGTCGCGCTCGAGCTCCTGATGGGCCTTGCGCGCCGTGGTGTTGCTGACTCCGTAGTCCCGTATCACCTCGTTCTCCGAAGGCACACGACTGCCCTCGCGCAGGCGCCCTCTGCGGATGTCGGCAATGATGTCCCGGCTGATGCTGAGGTACTTGGGCAGTGATGCAGGCAGTTCTGCCATCCGGTGGGAACTCCTCCTGCAGCTGACTGACCTGATGAGGGAGTATCTTAGTGCACTAACCTGAGCTTGTCAACAGCGATTCCGGTCCGGTCGGGCCGCTCTCTTGGCATCGGGGCTCGTGCACGACGGACCGCTGTTCCCGGCGGATCGGCCCCGGCCTTCGGCTGAGGCACGAGGCCCCTCGAAAGGGGAACGGCTCCGGGCCACCGTGGACGGATCGGTTCGGTTCTGCTAGCCTGCCGCGTCGTGCAGGAGGGTCGAGCCGATGAGCGCACCCGACATCGAGTTCTGGTACGGTTCCGAGCAGTCATTCGGACAGCTGGGGAACTCGCAGCGCTGGGTCAACATCCTGGGGACCGCCTCGCATGCGGAAGGGCTTGCTTCGTTGAGCTACTCGCTCAACGGCGGCGCCGAGAGGGCCCTGACGGTCGGCCCGGACGGCCTCCGGCTTCGCGGCAGGGGTGACTTCAATGCCGAGATCGACCGCACCAGCCTGTCCGGCGGCACGAATGTCGTTCGCGTCAGGGCCGTCGCCTACAACGGACAGGAGACCGTCCGGGAGGTCAACGTCCACTACGTGCCCGGTGGGAGGACTCGCCGGCCCGATGTCGTTGCCTGAACATCTCGGATGGCGTCGTGAAGGACATCGCCCTCGTCGAGACCCCGCCCCGGGACCTTGACCTCGACGCCCGTTACGTGTTCCAGTTCAGCGTGCGCTCACGCAGCGGGCGAACCAGCCGGTACCGATACAGGGTCTGGCCCGAGGGCCGCCCGGGGGAACTGCTTTGCGACCTGGTCGCCGAAGGCCGGCCCGGCGAATCATCTCGCGGGTCCGTCCTCCTGATCGCATTGCGGGCCGATGTGACGATTGGCAACCTGTCCGCGGAACCGCTGTGAATGGCATCCCCACCTGCACGGCCGGCGGGACACGGCGACGAAAGGCATCTCCGCGAAGCTGCCGGCGCACTACTGCCCACTCGCAGGTTGAATGGGACGCCGAGAGGAACGCCATTGGCAACACTCCCGCTGGCCAGTAGGGACAAGCAGGGAGCATGTCTCCGGCAACACCTCACACGCGTCACCGTCCGCTGGCCAGGTAGCCGCCGTCTACAGGCAGGACGGCTCCCGTGATCCACGAGGCGCCATCCGAAGCAAGGAATGCGACTGCTGCCGCGATCTCTTCCGGCGTGCCGAGACGACCCATCGGGTGCCTGTCGGCGACCTGAGCTTTGCGCTCCGGATCGCTGAGCACAGCGTCGTTGATGGCCGTGTGCACCCAACCGGGGCAGATGCAGTTGGCGCGAACGTTCTGCCGGGCATGGGCGACAGCCATGCTGCGAGTCAGGTTCACAACGCCTGCCTTAGCTGCCGCGAAGGCCGCCCCCGCCTTTCCCTGCATGCCGCCGATGGACGAGACAGTGACAATCGCCCCACCCCCGGAGTCAAGCATCGCGCGGATGGCATATTTGCACGACAGGAACACGCCCTTCAGGTCCAGGTCGACCACGTAGTCCCACTGCTCTTCGTCCGTGTCCAGCACGGTCCCGCCTACACCCGTGCCGGCACTGGGAAACAGCACGTCGAGCCGGCCAAACGCATCAACAGTCTCGTCAACCATACGCTCGGCGTCAGTCGCCTTGGTCACATCTGCACGGATAAGCAGGGCGCGCCGGCCGTGGCCTTCCACCAGCCGGCAGGTCTGCCGGCCACCGTCCTCGTCAATGTCGGCCACAGCAACGTTAGCGCCCTCCGAAGCCAGCCGTACTGCCACGGCTCGGCCCAGACCCGACGCACCGCCCGTGATCAACGCCACCTTGCCGTCGAATCGCCTCGCCTCCGGCATGTCGTGTCCTCCCACTAACCTCTGTTCAGCCACAGGTCCACTTGCTCGCCTGGGCTGTAGGGCTTGCCAACGATGCTGGGCAGACGCGAGTCCCCGAGCAGGCCGGCCCGCGCGCAGTGCGTCGGGTGCGCGTCGTCCACCAGGACCTCCTCGAACGTGCCGTCCCCGCGGTTCAGGTAAACGAGCAGCTTCGAGTTCGGGTCCTTCCCCAGGCCCATCTCACCGACGAAGATGTCCGGCAGGCCGTCGCCGTTGAAGTCAGCGATGCCGAGGCTATGCGGGTGGAACAGGTCGTTGCGCAGCAGGTGCCCGCGCCAGTCGGGGAAGCCCGAGAACCATCGCCGTCCACGTCGGTCACCAGGCAGACGTCGTTCTGCAGGCCCGGCGTTTCCACATCAATGACAACGTGCTCGAACTGCACCGCCATCCTCCCAGTGATTCAGGCCCCGAGTGGTCCGCCAGAGCCACCTTGCCTGTGCCGTTCACCAAGCGCCTTCCTGCCGCCGCTTGAGTTCCTCGCGATAGCGGCGCCGGTACATGCCGAGGCTGGTTTCGGGGGTGCAATAGGTCTTCGCCATGGCGGGGTTTCCGAATAGGCCCCGGCCCACCGCCTCGGCTGGGTCGATGCTGCGTGTCAAGACGTGCTCCCAGGCACACGTGGCCGCGATGATCCGACCTTCCGGCGAGACCAACACGGTCTCCCGCGGGTGACAGAACAGCACGTACATTCCGTTCTCATAGGCGCGCTGCCGGATGAAGCGCTCGTTTGCGCCCTCGCCGTACATCCCGTAGGAATTGATGATGAGAATCCTCGCGCCGCCCAGGGCAACGGACCGTGCCGCCTCGGGGAACTGCCGGTCCGCGCAGATCAGCACGCCGATCGGCGCGTAAGGCGTCTCGAAAACGGGATAGCCCTTGCCCAGCCTGTTCGTAACCTCGAAGGCGGCGTGGACCTTGTCGTAGGTACCGAGGAGCTCGCCCCGGGCGCCGATGACAAAGGTCGTATTGAAGACCGCATCGCGGCGGCGGACGTCCAGTGTGTTCGCAAACAGATAAACGCCGTGCTCGGCGGCTTTCTTGTGAAGCGCCGGAAGGCACGTCTGCTTGATCTTCTTCGCCAGGGCGACTTGCCTCCTCCGGAAGCGCGCGAGCCGCTGGTCGAAGCCCTTCGAGGCCCTGTCCACCTCGCGGATCTTGAGGCGGACAAGCTCCCGGGTTATGTAGCCGTCCAGTATCCCTTCGGGCGTGGCAATCACCTGCGCGCCGCATTGGGCAGCTTCGTCGATCAAGCCCAGAAGCTGGCGGAGGTTCTTCTTGGGCTCCCAAAGCTCCGGCTGGAACGACACCGCACCGATCGTGAATGCCTTCATCTTCGCTCCCATCAGAACTCCAGCGTCCCTTTCTCCGGATGCTCGTCGCCGGGCACCGCCAGCCTGTCGCCGTGCACGGCACCGCAGTCCATACCATACCGGCCGGGCGGGCGGCCGTCGAATGACTGCCGGCATGGTTCTTCTCAGTCGGCGCCACCCATCGCCTCGTCGATCAAGGCGACTATATTGCCCAGTGGAACGTCCGCCTGGATGATGATGCCGGGCTCGAGGATTTAACCACCGCCGTCGCCGACGTGCTGGCCATGACCATGGAGGAGGTCATCAACTCGGCGCTGGTGGTGGCCCGCTACCTCCAGAAGCGCCGCCCGGGCGCCCGCTGCTTCCCCGTGGCCGAGCCGCGGGTCATCAAGGAGCTCCTCGACCACGGCCTGCGCATCTCCGAGGAGCCCGAGGAGATCGACGTCGTGGTCATCGCCTTCGACCGGACGTTCGACTACCGGAAGCTCAACATCGCCTACCGGGCCTCGCTGCACGGCGCCGACCTGATCGCCACCAACCCCGACCGCACCTGCCCCATGCCGGGATACGACCTGCCCGACGCCGCCTGCATGATCGCCGCCATCGAGGCGTGCACGCTGCGCAAGGTCGAGCCCATCGTCGGCAAGCCGTCCAAGATCATGCTCCAGGAGGCCCTCGACCTGATAGACCTGGAGGCGGGGGAATGCGCCATGCTGGGCGACCGCCCGGAGACGGACATCCAGATGGCCCACTGCACCCCCGAGGCCATGGGATGGCGTGCGTCAGGACGCCACTGTCGGGCTTGACAATGCTCGAACGCCGGCCTACACTCCGTTCGGCGCGTTCAGATGACCCAACAATAGCCGCATCTGGGAAAGATGGGGAGAAACGTTCGTGGCGCAGATACAGCTCTGGTACGGCGACCGTCAGACCTTCGCCCGCGGCGGCCTGCCGCAGCGATGGATCAACATCCTGGGCCGCATCGCGCGTCCGAAGGAGTGCAGCGGGTTGGCATACTCCCTGAACGATGCGGACTTCATGCCGCTCTGGATTGGTCCGGACCTGCGCCGCCTGCCCGGCATCGGCGACTTCAACGTCGAGATCGACCACGCCGACCTCGAGCCCGGAGAGAACGACGTAATCCTGCGCCTCACTCGCGAGGACGGTGAGACGGAGGAAACCCGCGTCACCGTCGTCTACGAGGGTAACGCGCGCGCCGATCTGCCGTTCTCCGTGCGCTGGGAGGCCGGCCGGTGGCCGCCGGGAGTGCAGGTTGTGGACGGCCTGTGGCAGGTCCAGGACGGGCACGTCGTGCCGCTGGAGACCGGCTACGATCGCGTCCTGGCGCTGGGCGACATGGAGTGGCCGGACTACGAAGTCTGCGTGCCCGTGACGATGTACGGGCACAGCGCCGACTGCTACGCCTCGCCCAGCCACGGCTACGCCGTCGGCTTCGTCGTGCGCTGGTGCGGTCATCACGACAGGGGCGCCGACGCCTACTGCTCCGGCCAGCCGCGCTACGCTTGGTATCCGGCGGGCGCGCTCGCCGTCATCCGCGGCAAGCACGGGGTGCCGCAGCGGCTCGCCCTGAACGGCTACGACGGCCTGAAACCTCTCGCCGAACATCACTTCCCCGAGGGCCAGGAGATCCCCATCGGCGTGCCCTACGTGCTCAGCCTCAGCGTATCGAGCCGACCCGACGGGCCGAGCCACTACGTGTTCCGAGTCTGGCCGCAGGGCGACGACGAAGCCTCGGCGTGGACGCTGGAAGGCGACGGACAGGAGGAGGAGCTCAAGCGCGGCGCCGTGGTGCTCTTCAGCCACCACCTGGCCTGCGCCCTGGGGCCCGTCGACGTTCGGCCCTGCGGCTGACAGGGAAGAATGCGCCGCAGGATGCATGGCAGGCGCTCTTTGCGCCTGGCGAGACGGTCGGGCTCAAGTTCAACCGCATCAGCCAGGACTTCACCGGCGCCAACCAAGCCATTGCGGATGCGATCGTCGTCGAAGCGGCCCGGGTTGAATTCGCAGGCGGCAAGCCCCGGCCCGGCTGGGCCGGCGAATACGATTTCGGCTCGGGCAGGACGCGGCTCTCCGAGTTTCTGGTCAACCAGGTGGACGCGCTGATCAACGTGCCGAACCTGAAGCACCATCCGCTGGCCGGTTTCACCGGGTGCCTGAAGAGCATCTCGCATGCCAATGACACCATCATGGAAGGCCCGGACCGCTTCCACCGAAACGCCTGTAACCCCTACATCGCGGACATCTACGCCATCGAGGCTATCAGGAGCAAGGTGCGACTCCAGGTGATGAATAGCCTGGTGGGCATTTTCGACAGGGGCGCGTATCCCCCTTTGCCCAAGTTCCAGTGGCCTCACAATGCCATACTCCTCGGCGTCGACCCCGTGGCCCTGGACGCCATCGGCGCCGAGTCGGTGGACGCGGCACGAGCCGAAGCGGCAAAGCGTCCGGTCAGGAGGGACCGGCGCGCTCTGCGCTACCTGGAAACGGCAGCTGAGCGCCGCCTCGGCCAGTGCAGACCGGACCACATACAGAAGGTGGCCATCACCATCGATGCGGATGGCGGGCCGTGATCGAGCCATTTTTGACGGCGGCCAATGCGGACTGAACTGGTCAATGCTCACGGCAGAGGAAGCGAAAGGCCATGGGGTCTAGCACGTTTTGATTCATGGTTTCTCACCTCTCCTTACTGAATGGCCGGTCAGGGATGATTACGAGGAATGGTGCGGATGGGGGGACTCGAACCCCCATGGGCTTTTGGCCCATTAGTGCTTTGTCAAGCTGCATATGGCCTGTTACAGACAAAGGGGATACTGAACAAGAAGAATGCCGTTGGTCTTGTAGGGGCGGCCTCAATGTCCGTTATGGCTCGCCAGCCGACAACAATGGACTGGAATTGCTCCAGATTCCCAAATGAGGCCCCCTGCAGATTGCCTTCCGCAGAGGTGGAGAACTTGGTGCGTGCCAGTACGGCGCCCTCACGTACTGGTGCCCGCATTGCCGCAAGGCTCACCGCGCGGCGCTGCCGGGACTCCTCGGTTATCCCAGGAGCGAGGATCCCGCCCATTACATCAAGCGACTGGTGGACGACAACGAGGAGACGCGGCGCCGCGCGGTCGCGTCCGCTATGATGCCCGTAGGGATCTCCAGCAGGTAGACGGCGATCTCACGCACGGCGATCAACGTGCCGAACTGCCTGTAGTTGAGGCCCTTCTCGACGGTGAAGAACACCAGCAGGAACGGCTCGAAAAAGCGCGGGTTCTTCAGGAACCCGTACGCAGAGAACTTCAGGAGCATCAGCTTCTGGGATTTGTTCAAGTCCATTGACGCGTGGCTATTCCTCATGCAAGGCGCAGACGACCGTCTGTGTCGGGCCCCTGTGGGTTTGGGCCGCTTATACGCCATCCGGACAGAGCCTTCAAGCGGGCGGGCACGCCTACTTCTTGGCGGTGTCATGCGTCAGCGCATCTGGACAGGGCCTCTCACCGGTGTTACCCTCATGCAAGCCAGCCACCTCCATGGGAGGCGGTGATGCCTGATACAGGAGGGGAGACGGTGCGTGCCGAGATGCTGACCACGGATAGAGTGCCGCGGACAGGGGGATAACGTGAGACCAACCGACGCGGCGAGCAAGCGACCGGCCGGTGAATCCGTTCGCGCTCGCCTGAATGCCGCTCTGGCCGGAGAACGTGTGGAATGGCCGGTGTTCGCCGTCTACGACTGGTTCGTCGAGAACCGCGACATCGACTGGCCGTCGCTGTTCGAACGGGGACTGGGGCAGATTAACCACGCGACCATCACGCAGAGCCGCCGGCCCAACGTTGAGATCGTGGAGACGACCAGCAGGGACGTATCCGGTCGTGTGCGCAGAGACGTCCGTTGGGTGACCGACGTCGGCGAACTGAAGGAGTGGTATCTGGGCGAGTGGCGGCAGGAGCATCTGATCAAGAAACCGGGAGACTACCGAATTCTGGCGCGCGCGCTGTCCGATGTGGAGATCACAGCCGTGCCCGGAGCCTTTGCGCAGTCGGGAGCCGCATTGGGCGAGAATGGGGTTACGTTGGGTGTGCCCGAATCGCGTCGGACGGCGTTTCAGGCGATCCAGATCGACCTGGCCGGGCTGGAGCGCTTCTCTATCGACGTTGCGCTGGGCTGTCCCGAGCTGCTCGATCTCATAGAGGTGATGAATGAGCTGACCTATCGGGAGTTCGAAGTCATGGCCACCATGCCGGTGAGCCACATCAAACTGTGGGAGAACCTCTCGATAGAAACCATGGGACCGAGTCTGTACCGGAAGCACCTCGTGCCCGTCTACGAGCGCATACTGGGCATCGCGAGTGGAAGCGGCCAGAGGCTCTGCGTCCACTACGATGGAAAGCTGCGAGTGATCGCTGAGGACATCCGGCGTCTGCCTTTCGACGGGCTGGACTCCGTGACTCCCCCGCCCGAGGGCGACCTGAGCACAGCCGAAGCGCGAGAGCTCTGGCCGGACAAGTTCCTCTGGCTCCACCCCTCCCTGGGGTGGTACAGACAGCCGGAAGAGAAGCTCGTCGGGAACGTGCTTCAGATGGCTGAGGACGCCGGCCCCACGCGATACTGCCTGATGATCAGCGAGGAAGTGCCCGACGACTGGGAGCGCACGATACCGTTGATTCTGCGAGCGCTCCGTTAGCGGCATCCGTGGCGGGGAGCGCGAGGGGGAGCATTAGCCCGTCCTTCGCAGTCACCGGCTGGCTCCTCGCTTCAAGATCGTCCGTGTGCGCGGTAGTAGTGCAAGCCGTCGATCAGGGCCTTTATGTTTCCCCGGGGAGTTCCGGGCGTGATGCTGCTGCTGGCCCCCAGGAAGAGGCCCTGCCGGGGGCCCTTCTCCACCAGCCACTTCAGTTCCCTGGCCACATCCTCCCTTGAGCCAAAAGGCAACGTTCGCGTGACGGATACGCCGGCTTTGATGAATAGCGGCCCGCCGTTGCGGTCCGTCATGCGGCAGATGCGCTCGTAGTCCATGCCTGCTTCGTACTGGAAGCCCTGGAATCCGCTTACGCCGGCCTCTATCAGGCGCGGCACCATCTCCATCAGGTTCCCGTCACAGTGCCAGATAAGACGTACGCCCGCCTCCAGAAACGGCTGGATCGCGCGAGCGAAATGAGGGAGCCATATCGCGTCGAGCGACTCAATGTCCACGAGCGTCCCGCGGGAGTCAGCCATGTCGTAGTCGAGCCGCACTTGTCGCGGCAGTCCGCCTTCGACAATGGCTCGTGCAGCAGCCCGGTTTCTGAGGACCGCCAGGTCTGCCTGCCGGGCGAAATCTTTCTCCATCACCTCCGGGTAAAGGGCGTAGGCCATGAAGTAGTAGGCATACCCGTAGGTGCCGTAACGAAAGTGCGGGAAGCTCTGAAAGCCGCCAGAGTACGGCCCTTTCAGAAGGTCGCTGCCGAAGCGCCTTTGGATGGCACACTCCGAGGCCACCATCTGCTGGATGCGCGCAGAGCCGTCCAGGTCGAACGTCGCGATTTCCTGCGACCTCCGGGGCCAAACGAACCGCTCCATGTGCTCGACAACGTCCTCGGGGGAGGCGACCTCCATACCGTCGAGGATTATGCGCTCAGCCCCCGTAGTGGCTTTCCGCGGGGTGGAGGATTCGTAACCGTGCTCCCCCATGGTGAGCGGGTTCTCCGGTATGTACTGATCAATGAAACAGGCGCCGGCGAGTCTCTGGAAGGCGACGTAAACGTCATCGGGGTCGCGAGCGTACGCCCCCGGCGCGCGACCCGTCATCTCCTCCATGAACGGCACGTCCATCACGTGGACCAGCCACGCCGGGATGCCGGCCGTGGGTTTCATCGCGAGCGTATCCCAGGCCAACTGTGCGCGGTCGCCCCACATGCCTGCGAACTGTTGGTATCCCGCCGTCATCGGCTTGCGTCCAGGGAAAGCGGCCAGCCCAGCGTTTCGCAGACCTTCTGCCAGCGCTCGGCCATGCCCTCGCAGAACAGGAACGGCTCGAACCCCAGCTTCAGGTACGTCTTGATCGCCGCAAGACGTAAGTCGTCGGTGCGCAGGTAGATGTGCCGGTAGCCCCCGCTGAGGAGGCGCGCGACCACGGCGGCGCAGACGGCTAGCCCCAATCCCTTGCCCTTGTGCGCCGGGTCGCCGGCCACCCAGCCCAGCACGCCGCCCTGGGGATGCAGCTCGTCCGGCACGTGCTGGGCCATCGCCGTGGCGACGGGCCGATGGCTCGGCCGGTGCTCGATCAGGAAGAACCCGCCCGGGATTACGCTTCGACGCTGCCGTTCGACCCGCTCGTGGTCCCAGCCCACGAATCCTGCCTTGTCCATCAGATCGAGGTAGTCGCGCTCGTCGGCCGCGGTGTACTGGCGGAGCTCATACCCGTCGGGCAGCCGGGGGACGGGCGGCGAGTCCAGCAGACGCTCGGGCCAGACCATCCGAAGCTGCGGCTTCGACGGTTCCTCCGGCCACTGGCGCGAGTCAGGCACTGGCAGCCAACCTCCGCCTTGCAGGATCGACTGCTGCGAGACCAGCCCCGGCAGCGTCATGTCCATGGCCTCGTGGATGCCGATGGGGCAGGGCGCCAGGCCGCGGACCGCATTAACGAAGTCCAGCACCTCGAAATAGTCGCTGCCGCCATGGCCGGCTCTCAGGGCCACCTCGGGCGGGTTGCGCCACGTCTCCGGCAGGTATTCCTCCACCGCATCGAGCCCAAACCACATCGGTTCGCTGCTGAGCGACCGCAGCCACACTTTGGCGCTCTCGGTCTGTCCGCCGCGGCTGGACTCGTAACAGCCGTCCGTCCCTTGAAGCTGGTAGTTCGCCATGGCGTGCGGCCGCTCGGAGATCATGTCGAGGCGTATCTTCACCAGACCGCCGCTGCGCATCTTGCACAGCATGACGTTGCTGTCCTGGTGGTAGTTGTCGCCGCGCGGGTCCTTGTAGTGGTAGCCGCTTCCCTCGCAGCAGACGCGCACGACGCGGTCGCCGGCCATCCATTGGAGGATCGGCCCCAGGCTGTGGGTCCCATAGGTGACGCCTTCGACGCCGGTCTGCCACTTGCGCCGCCACGTGGTGATCTCGTTCAGCTCTTTCAGCTCGTGCAGGTACTCGCCCTCGGCGTAATAGAGGGTGCCGAACAGTCCGCGCCGGCAGAGCTCGCGCACCATGACGTTCGCGCGCATGTAGGCGTAGTTCTCGGCCATCATGTAGACGGCGCCGCTCTCGTTGCACGCGATCACCAGCTCGCGGCATTCCTCCACATTCACTCCGGCCGGCACCTCGCAGAGGACGTGGATGCCCTCTTGGACGGCCATCCGGGACTGCGGAACGTGGAACTGCATGGGACTGCCGATGACCACCGCATCGAGCTCGGATCGCTCGATCATCGTGGCGTAGTCGGCGTACTTCTCCTGAGCGCCGAGCTTCTCAGCGCACTCGTCGAGTGCGTCCTCGTTTATGTCGCAGACGGCGTGAATGCGTGCCCCGTTTGCCTCGAAGCCGGCACGGAATGCCCCGCCGCGACCTGCTGCCCCGACGATCCCAACGTTCACTCTCCCAATGGCTCCCACGGTGCCTGGCGTCCTTTCTATTGCTCGCCCCGAGCGCGCTTCGCGTCGAGGACCGATTGCATCAGCCCCTCGGCGTTGTCATGGAAGATGGCTTGGACGCCTTCGCGCCCGACCCCGAGCTCGGCGCAGACATCTTTCAGCGTCTTCAGCGCCTCGTAGGTGTAGAGGGTGTACTTCGCCTCCACATCTGGCGGCTCGTGCTCGTTCCTGTTGAAGTGGAAGTCGCCGCTGGTGCGGTTGAAGTAGGTTCTGCCACGCCACTCGCGTCGGCCGCGCATGAAAAAGACGGGGTTGTCCGTCCCCCACAGCAGCCTCTCCGGGCCGATGTGCCGCATGGCAACGCGGAAGGAGGCGGGGTTGAAGGTGGCCGACACGTCCCAGTAGAGACCCGGGTCGTCGGCGAGCGGCGGGATGCCTTCCCGCGCGTGCGGCTCCGTGTAGGAGCGGCCCAGATGGGCGATGACGAGGACCACGTCGGGGTAACGCTCGCGCAGTTGCCTGATCTGACGGATGTTGGCGGGGTGGCCGAGGCGATCGGCCTTGGGCACGTGCAGCGTGACCCAGGCGCCGCGTTCATTGGCCACCTCGAGCACGTGGTGCGGCAGGAAGTCGAAGATGTCGGCGTCAAGATGCCTGTCGCGCGTGCCCGGGTCTCGGCTGATGAGCGAATAGTAGGGCTTCAGGCCCAGCACGCCGGGTTTGGCCAGTTCCCGGGCGACGCGCTCGGCGCTCCACTCCGGTCGAAGGACGGCCAGGCTGTGCCAGCCTCGTTTCAGGCACTCTGTGCGGGTGTACTCGTTGGCGGCCTCGATGTCGAAGGCCAGACTGGCATGGCCGAACGCCACGCACGTGACCTTCCGCTCCGGGAAGACGGTCCGGATGCAGTGGTCGGCCGTAGGGCCGTCCATCGGCGCGCTCACCTCGTTGACCCAGTACTGCCGGCGCATCTGCTCCGTCACGGGCTCGGTGCGGTACCGCGCGCTGCTGACGTGGATGTGCGCGTCGATGATGCGCCGGGGGAGCCAGCCTTCCAGGTGCTCGGCCCAGAAGGCACGGTCCACGTCGTTGTAGTCCCACGTGAAGTGCAGGGGGATGGGCTTCATGGCGAGCCTTCTTGCGTTCAGCCCTCGAGAGATGCCAGGTATTCGGACAGGAGCCGTCGGTAGGTCGGCGCCTGGGTGCCCGGCTCGATGCGCCGGCTGGGCGGCGACATCTCTTGCGCCAGATCCACGGGGTTGGCTGTGGGTTCCACGAGGCAGCGGGCGACCACGGCGGCGCCCACCGCGCTGACCTCGGTCTCGAGCAGGCAGTCCACGGGCAGGCCGGTCACGCCGGCAACGATCTGCGGCGTCACGGTGCCCGCCGCCGCGCCGCCGCACATGAGAAGCCGCGCGGCGGAGGCGCCTGCATCAGTGAGGGACCGCAAGTGCCGGGCCAGCTCCATAGCGAGACCCTCCACTACGGCACGGAGCACATGACCTCGCTCGTGCCGCAGGCGCAGGCCCGCCAGTCGGCCCGCCCTGGGCCCGGGTGTGAGGAACGGCCAGAATCGCACGCCTCCGCTGCCGGCCGGCACCGAGGCCATCAGCCGCTCGAGCTCCTCCGCCTGGGCGCCGTCCAGTCCCGTCATGCGGACGGCCCAGTCGAATGAGGACCCGCCGTTGCCCATCGAGAGTATCTGCCCGTAGAGGCCGTCGGCCACGTGCCTGCACACGAACGCATGGGGAGCGACGGGCTCCGCCAGACGGTCGGCCACCGCCAGCAGCACCCAGGCCGTCCCGGCGCCGAACATCACGTCGCCGCTGTGCACCGCCCCGCACCCCAGAGCGGCCGCATACTGGTCGTGAACGGCCGTGGAGACGGGAATGCCGGCCGGCAGACCAATGGTCTCGGCGACCTCAGGCAGCAGGCCGCCGGCCGCCTGGCGCGCGGGGAGCAGCTCGGGGAGCTGCTCCGGCGCGATGCCCAGCAGCTCCAGCAGGTCCGGGTCCGCAGCACCGAGCTTCGGGTTGTAGAGAACGCACAGCGACAGCGACGTGGCGTCGTGCGCGCGGCGCCCGCAGAGGCGACCGACGATGACGTCGCCCACGAACCCGATCAGGTTGGGCGGCTCAACGAGGCCGGGGCATTCCTCTCGAAGGCGCAGCAATTGGCCGACTGTGAGGCCGCCGACAGGATGGCCCGCGTGCCGGGCGAACCACTCGGGGCCGAGCTCGTCCCCAAGGCGGTCCCCCCACGGCCTGCCGCGCCCGTCCAGCCAACTGATCACGCGCCCCAGGGGTTCGCAGTCGGGACCCAGCATCTGAAGCGCGCCCGCCTGGCTCGACACCCCGACGGCCTGAACCTGCGTCCCCTCGGCGCGGCGCGCCACATCTCCCAACACCGCGAGGGCCGACCGCCATATCTCCTCGATGTCTTGCTCCACCCCGTGCTCGCCCACAGCGCAGGTCTGGACGGGCGCCGCGGCGCGTGCCACGACCCGACCGCCAGGCTCAGTCAGGACCGCCTTGACGTTCGTGGTTCCCAGGTCCAGCCCGATCAGCATGCGTTACACCTCGCAGTAGTCGGCCTTGAGCAGGCGTGCAGCGGTGCGGAGGGCGGCCCGGGCGTCGCCGAAGCAGACGGCGTTGTGGTGAGGACCGCCGGCGCGGGCGTAGGCCGTCAAGAAGTCCCGCACGTCGCCCGCCGGCTGCAGCTTACAGTGGGGGACATGCATGCCGTCCAGCGGACCCCAGTCGGCGATGGTCACGGCCGACGCGACGAAGCGCCACCGCCCGCACGGCCCCAGCGTCAGGGCCACCAGCGTGGCCGGCCCCGGCTCGAAAGCGGTCGCCAGAGTCAGTTGGCGCTCGCGGGTTCGGGTTATCTTCGACGGGCGGGCGACCAGGGGCACCTTGCGGCCCGGCCGCGCCATGGCCACGTTTGCCTCCCCCATGTGGCTCATAAAGACGGCGTTGCCGGTGAAATCAACGGTGAACATCTCCGTGAAACTGGCGGGGGGCTGGAGCCAGTTGAGGAAAGCGGCGCCGGCCGCGGCGATCAGGTCGCCCTCGCCGCCGAAGCCGATGCCACGGGCCATGAGCCGGCTGGCACCGACGAACGGCACGGTCGGCGTCCGCTCGTCCTCGCCGAACGCCATGAACTGGTAGGTGAAGGCGTCCAGCCTGCGCTCGGCGACCATGTCGCACAGCGATATCTCGGCCCTCGCCGTGGCCTCCAGGTCCGCTTCGGTGAGGTCGTCGGCTACGCTGTAGGACTCACGGTAGTCGCCCACCAACTGGGCCACCCTCGCGGCGTCGGCGTTCAGGGCCCGGCTGATGTACTCCTGCATGGGCATCGCCGTCCACTCGCAGCCAAGCGTGGCGACCATCTGTGTGGTGTCGAGGGCGAAGTCGCCCATGCCCGGGAAGGGATACCCCAGGATGCCGAGCCTGGCGCCCCCCAGCCGACGGACGGCGGCGGCCGCTGTGAAGAACCGTTGCACCTCGTCCAGCGCCCCGGGATCGTCGAGGTGGGAGGTAACGTAGGCGAAGTCCACGCCGCTGCGCAACAGCACATTGCACAGGTCCTGCGTGCCGTGGACCCCATGGTTAGCGCTCATGTCCTTGCCCGTGAAGCCCTCGCCAACGGCCAGGAGCTCCTGCGTGTTCCAGACGAGGATGGGCAGGCGCGTTCGCTTCAGGGCCGGCAGGGCGATCTGGCTCGGCGAGTACGTCACCAGCACCACCAGCAGGGCGTCGCACCCGTCGGCCTCGAACCTCAAGACCGCCGCCTCGACGTCCTCCCGCCGGAACACGGCGCTCTCGAAATGGACTTCGGCCACGGGTTCGAGCGCCGGAAGGACGGCGCGGCGGAGCCACGCCTCCCGCTCCGCGCGCAGCGACGGCGACAGGGCCTCGTACAGCTCCAGCGTGAGCGCGAGCAGGCCGACACTGGGACGGTCTCGCCGGCTCCGTTCCATGAGGCTACCTCCCATTTCCAGGTTGCCGGGACTGTCCCGGCTGCCTCGGCTGCGGCAGATCTTCCCACTGACCCGAGGCGGCAGCCGCTCGGACCGTCTCGAGTACGCGTTGCAGGTGCAGGCCGTCCGCCAGCGAGGGCCGGGCAGGCGTGCCCCGGGCAATAGCCTTCAGGAAGGCGTGCAGGCATTCCACGTGGGCCCGCACCCAGCCGATAGAGAACTTCGGGCCGGGGAACACGGCGCCCGGGTAGCGCTGCACGGACTGGATCCTCTGCCAGCCGCGCCGGCCCCCGTAGTCGCCATCGGCCAGGCGTTCGTCGTAGACCTCCAGGTAGTTCGGCTGCATCAGGTTCCAGCGCAGGGCTCCATGGGGGCCGTGGATCTCAAACCGCAGCTCATCCTGCGTGCCGGTGGCGATCCTGCTCACCTCGACCGTGCCGAACGCGCCGTCGTGGCGCCGCAGCACGATGGCGGCGGCCTCTTCGACGTCCACCTTCAGCATCCGGCCGGGGCTGTCCTTGTTCGGCCTTTCGGCCGACCATATCCGCCTGGTGCAGCTCACGGACTCGAAGGGGCCGATGAGCCACCACAGCAGGTCCACGACGTGCGCTCCCAGGTCACGGATGAAGCCGTAGCCCAGCATGCCGACTCCCAGCATGCGCTGCCCTTCGCCCTCGGCTTGGGCTTCACTCATTGCCGGCATTCCTCCCCAACGGCTCTCCCGTCAGGCCCGGGATATACTTGCAGGCCTCCATGAGGACGGACGCATGGCGGCCGTACGCGGCGCCGGTGTGGTGGATATAGGGTCCTTCGATGAGCTGTCTCTCCCAGCGCGGCCAGTCGTCCACGCGCATCCAGGCATACACGTTCTGGGTGTATGGACCTTCGATGGTGTGGCCTTCTCCGGCGGCCAGCCGGTATTCACCGCGGTCGCCGTCGAACCGGGCCACGGTGATTTCGCCGTCTTTGAGCTGCCAATGACAGGAGCCGGGCGGGATGCCCGGCAGTATCCAGTGCGTGCCCAGGCTGGCGGGGGCGTCCGGCTTGCGAAGGCCCAGCGGGAAGCCGCAGTGCCAGAGCAGGACGCCGTTATCGTCCTCCGGATGCCGGACCGTGAAGTCCGCCAGGAAGGTCGGCTCCGTCTCCAGGCTTGCGCGCTGCAGCATGACGCAACTGACCGCCCCGTGGATGTCGCTCTCGCAGGCCGCCGGATAGCCGGACTCGCTCACCTCGGCCATGGCGAACTCGACCATGGCCCCGAGCTGCTCGCATATCGACATGAACGACTGCACGGCGAAGCCGGACAGCCCGCGCTCCTGCGCCAGCTCCAGCATCTGGTCGCGCAGGGCGAGCACGTTGACCAGAGGCGACTCGTCCGCGAAGCCCTCGAATCGGACCTGCCGGGATAGGACGCGCAGTTCCTCCCGATACATCGCGCCGTCGCGATCCGCCCGCGCCTGCACGTCGCGCACGACTTCCATCATGTCAAGGGGCAGCACCTCGATGCCGAAGCGATCGAGCAGTTCGCCTTCGTTGATGATGGTCGTCCAGAAGAAGTCGACGCGCTGACCGATAAGGCCGATGCGCATTCCCCGGAACCCCTTGACGACCGAGACCACCCGCTGGAAGTCCTTCAGCCCCTGCTCGAAGGCGGGATCGTCCAGGCGGCAGTTGCCTATGTAGGTGAAGGCAACGCCCAGGCTGCCCAGCACCTTGCTGGAGGCAAGCAGCCCGCAGAGGGAGTCGCGCAGACGCGTGCCATCGGGCAGGGGGGCTTCGTCCCGGGGACCCCACAGAAGGACGGGCACGCCCATCTCGCGGCCGATCAGCCCGGCGGCGTGCTCCGTGCCGAAGTTGCAGTGGGGCATGAAGATGCCGTCCACGTCCCGCGCCCTCAAGTGCCGCACCACCGGCTCCACGTGCTCGACCGAGCGAACGATGCCGTCCTCGACCGCGTCGTCAATGCCGACACACTCGATGTCCCACTTGCTCAGCTTCTCCCCGATCAGCCGCTTGTAGCGCAAGGCATCTTCGTGGCTGAAGACGAACTTGCCGATTGGGCAGAACCCCAACCTCACTGGACTTCGGTGCATTTCACGCGCCACGTTTCACTCCTTCGGAGCTTGCCTCCGATGTTCGCGCACCTTCGGTCGGGCGGCGGCCCCGGCGGGCGCCGCTCTGGACGGACTGACTGATCTCAAGGTAGTCCCGGTACACCTGCGCATACACGCCGTCGTTCCCGCCAGACGGGGAGAACGTCTCTCCGCCTTGCCGACGGGAGCGGGCCGTTTCGAGAAGGTCCGTGAACAGCCCCGCTCCGTGGCCCGCCAACAGGGCCGTGCCCCACAGCGTTGCCTGGGATTGGGCCATTCGCTGGAGCCTGCGGCCGGTGACGTCGGCCAGCAACTGCATCCACTCCGTGTTGGCGCTGCCCGAGCCCGTAACCGCGATGGTGCCCCCCGCATCGAGCGTGTCAAGCTGTTCGCGGGCGGCACAGGCGGCGCCCTCCAGCACGGCGCGAAGGAGGTGCCTGCGCTCGTGCCTCAGGCGCAGGCCAACCAGCGCGGCCGTTGCCTCGGGGCCGCCGGGCTCCCGGCAGTCGGCGCCGAAGTTGGGGTTGGCTCGGAGCCCTGCGCAACCGGGCTCAGCCGAAAGGGCCTCCGCCATGATCTCATCCCAGTTGCGCCCGTTGGCAAACAGCTCTCGTGTCCACTCCATCATCGCGCCGGCGGTGCTGCACAGTGCCAGCTCATACGCGAGGCCACCGATGTAAGTTCCGCGATACGAGCGAGAAGCCGGGGGCGGCGCGTCCCGGCGCACCACCTGATAGGCCACGAAAGCCGTCCCGAGCCCGAGGGCCGCTTCCCCCGGTTGCGCCAGTCCCGCAGCGAGGGCGGCGGCCGTCTGGTCATTTGCGCCGGCCACGACGGGCATCCTGTCCAACCCCCACCCGCGAGCAAGGGACTGCGCCAGCCCACCGACGGCCTGTCCGACCTCGTGCAGGGGGGGCAACGCCTCCCGCGGCGTCCCGGCGCATTCCAGAGCGTCGGGCCACCAATCGCCCTTCTCGAGCGAGTAGAGCCCGCTCATCGCAGCCAGGTTCCTGCTGACGGCCAACTTGCCCGTGAGTCGGAAGAGCAGGTAGCCGTCGGCAAACAGAAGCCGCCTCCCCGAGGGCCAGGCGCCTTGCTGCTCCGCACCGCGACGGAGCTTGCAGGCGGCCAGCAGGGCCGACGGTTGTAACCAACCGGTGTGTGCGTAGTAGTCGCGGCCTGACAGGGCGGCTGCCGTGCCCGCTGCGTCGCCCGTGGCGTCCAACCAGCTACGAGCCGGGCCGACCGGGTTTCCACCGCCGTTCAGCAGGACGTAAGTCTGGGCCTGACCGCTCACTGCTATCGCACGGACCCCCGAGCAGTCCACGGCGCGCAGGCATTCCTGAAGCGAATCCGTGAAGGCATCCCACCATAGGTCCGGGGCGACTTCCACGCGTCCGTCCGGCAGGTGGATCGGCGCACATCCGCGCTGCGCCATGGCCACCAGGGCGCCCTCCGTGTCGAAGACGCCGACCTTCAGATGGGTCGTCCCCACGTCGACGCCTACCAGCAAGTCCTTCATGTCTGCTTGATCCCGTGGTAGTAGCGAACGAACCGGGCGGTCTCGGTTGCCATCTTCTCGAACAGAAGCTTCCCAAGCTCCGCCGTCGCCACGGTAGGATCGCCGTAGGCCCCCGAGACGCTCTGCTGCGTGGTCCACGTCGAAACGAATGCCTGGCTAGAGGAGTACGGAAAGCGGAGGGCCAACCTGTCGTCAGGCACGGCAGCGGACATGTCCACAAGCTCCGGCGCAAGGTGCAGCATCACCGAGGTCTCGAACTCGCCGGCGTGACAGGATCCGCCCCACCCCGCCTTGCCCTGCCCCTCAAGGACGTCTGCTGCCAGGGCAGAGGGGAATACCACGCCTGGCCCGACGCCGCATTCGTCGGCCAGGGCCCTGGCTGCTACGCGCACGACCCCGTCGTGGTGGCCGTGCGTGCTGGCGATGACGATCTTGCGGAAGCCCATGCCCACCAGCGACTTCAGGATGTGCGTCAGCGTCGCAATGACCGTCTCCTGGGGCAGCCGGAACACGCCCGGCCATGCTGAGAGCGCCTTCTGCGAGTAGCCATAGCATATCGGGTCGAGCACGTAGCAGGGCGGGGAGCCCTCGAGCTCCCGCGCCGCCTCCTCGCACACACGCACGGCGATGGTCGCGTCCGTGTTGACGGGCAGATGCGGACCGTGCTCCTCAGTCTGTCCGACGGGCAGGATCACGACGGCCCCGGCCTCGGCCGCGGCACCGATCTGTGGCGAGCGCAACTCAGAGAAACGGATTCCCATGCCGTGACCCCCCCTTACGCGAAACCGAGTTCCTTTTCCGACTCGCCGATCGCCTCGTCAATGATGTCGAGGCCTTTCAAGAGTACCTCGTCTTCCATGATGATGGGCGGGCTCATGCGGAGGATGTGTCCTGCGGGTATCCACGCCAGGCCCTTCTGGAACGCCCTTTGGTAGACAAGCCGGCCGGCCTCGTCGAAAGGCTCCCTGGTGGTGCGGCTCCTGACCAGTTCGATGCCCATCAGGCAGCCCTTGGCCCGGACGTCACCGATGATCGGGTGTTCGTCCATCATCTTGCGCATGCGGGCCAGTGCAAGCTCACCGAGGTGCGTCGACCGCTCGAGCAGGCCCTCCTCCTCGATCACCTCGGTGCTCGCCAGAGCGGCGGCGCAGGCCATCGGGTTGCCTCCGTAACTGCTGGAGGCGGAGATCGACTCGAACGACTCCTTGTGCGGCTCGCGCACGGCCACGCAGGTGACCGGGAAGCCGTTGCCGAACCCCTTGCCGATGGAGACGACGTCCGGCACCACGTTCCAGTGCTCCGTGCAGAGCCACTTGCCGGTGCGGCCCCAGCCCGTCAGCACCTCGTCGGCCATCAGCAGCAGGCCGTTCTGGTCGCAGTAGCGCCGGAGCTTCGGGAAGAAGTCGTCGGGCGGCATCACAGAGCCGCCCCAGCCCTGTATCGGCTCCAGCACGAAACCGGCGACGTTGTGCACGGTGGCCTTGTCGATGTATTCGTCGAAGAACCGGATGTACCTGTCCGTATCGGGGGAGCCGTCGGGGCGGGTCCAGTGCGGATGGTAGGTGCTCGGGCGGGGCAGCATGTGCATCCCCGGCGCGCGGACGGGGCCGTAGACGAACGAGCGGACGTGCGCC
>DAOVRD010000389.1 GCA_030628375.1 Planctomycetota bacterium | reverse complement strand
GGCTGCTGCGGTGGCTGAGCCTGCTGCACCGGCGCACCGCTCTGCGGTGGCGCGGAACGCAGGAAGATCATCGCCGTCGCCGTGGTCCTGGCCGCCGTAGCGGCAGCGTGGTTCTTCGTCGGCGCGCCGCTGACGGCCAAGCTGGACATCCAGAAGGCCTTTGCCCCCGTGCTGTTGGGCGACCTGGTGGAGGGCATCGAGGGGCTCAAAGATCTGAGGGCGAGGGTCCCGGAGAAATACCACGAAAGGATTGACCTGCTCATCAGTCAGGCGGAGGCTGAAGCGATCAAAAACCGCCCCGAGAGCGACGAAGTGTCCTCCCCGACTCTGCTGATGCAGATCGCAAACATCAGGACCGAAACCAGCGCAATGATCTTTGAATTGGTCGTTGAGAATCTGGGTAGCGCGCCGCTGACCCTCAAGAATGACTATTTCTATCTAAGGGGAGCTGCAGACATCATCCAGGTGGCACCCAAACACACGGCGAACACTCTCGATGGCGTCGTGGTATCACCGAACGAAAAAGTGGAAGGCGTTGTGGCATTTCGGAAGATGCCGCTCCAACCCGTCGTGGTCAGCGTGGGCAGCGGGATTGAGCACTACTACTTCGTCATCTTCAACGACGGTAAGGATTACGTCAAAGAGAACACTGCGTGGGTTCTCGCAGGCGGACGCGGTTTCTGAAAGTTGGCCGCCCGGCGGGTCATGCGCGAGGCGCGTGATATGAGCCGGACGAGCCGGCTGCGCCCGTGTGGCCGCAATGCGGCGCATCTACTTCGGGGTTACCCACTTCGCCCCGAGTGCGCTGGCCAGGTCTTGCAGCCGGTCCGACACAAGAAGACGCTTGCCGCCGGACAACGTGAGCCCGCACGTCTCGCCCGTCGCGCTCTCACCCGATAGCTGCTCAACATCCACCACCTGATCCGCGTTGACCAGATGAGGTCGCTCGCTTTCGGCCTCGTTAACGATCAACCACATGTCCTCCTCCCTTCACGCGCCTGACCTACAATGCGCCCGCATCCGCCTCGGGCTGGTCGGCCTCCTCGGAGCCCTGCGGAGTCAGCCGGTCCGACACGCCCTGCAGCACCCGGCACATCCGCCACGTGTCGGACCTCATGTCAGTCAGCAGTTTCAACGCCTCCGAGACCGCCAGCAGCACCAGACCCGTCAGAACGGTGCCGAGGCCCGAAACGACGAGCACCCCGTCGTTCAGGAACATCAACCAGCTCATTTCCTCCGCGCGGATCAGGGCGCCCGCGAAGTGCACCGTCGCACCAATGATCCCGATGAGGACGGAGAGCGTTCCCAGAGCAAGGAGGATCCACGCTGCAATCCCCAGAAGGTTCGCCAGTATGCGCAGGGCCGGATAGGACGGCGGCACTTCGACTTCCGGCGCTTCGGCTTCCGGTCGTGCAGCCACGCTGAGGGCCGCCTCGGCTAGCTCGGCTTCCACACGCTCGGAAAGGCGCTCCCGGCGCAGTTCCCCGACGCGTTCCCAGGCCAGTGCAATGCCCTTCCTGTACCGCTCCCGCCTGGAGCGCCGGCCATCGAGGAACGTCCGCATGCGCTTGCAAGACGGAACTGCGAAGAATATCCCTCCGATCACGACGACATACGCCAGAGCGAACACCAGGAGGCCCATCGCAACGGCCACGAACTCCGGCAGGAACACCCACATGGCGAACGCCAGCAGCCCGGCCGTGAAGCACGGCAACAGACAGATCAGCACCCCCCCGACCAGGCCATGCAGCTCCCCCAGTTTCTTGACTGGATAGCAGACCCAGGGAAACAGGCATCTCAGGACGTTGCCCGTCAAGAGGAAACGAAGTCGCAGGGCATACAGGCACGCGCCCGCCACGGAATCAGGGACCTTTGCCAGCGCCTCCGAGTCGGGCTCCGAGAAAACAGTGGGCGGGATCTCGACGGGCGCCCCGCAGCGAGGGCATCGCGCGGCCTTCCCGGCATGCTCCTCAGAAGCGGCCAGCCGTGCCCCGCACTCCGGGCACTTCAGTGTGACCTTGACCATCTCGTTTTCCTTACGTTATGCAACCGATGTCCCACGCCGGGCCTCCGGCGCACTGAAAGAGCCAGACGACATCGCTTCGCTTTCCACCACGTGGGTCCTCGCCTTGCGCTGGGACAAAGCTGCCGAACGATTGGGGGACGCACACAAGCGTCGCCGTCACGCTGCTTTCCGCACGCGACACACTAACTTCCGACAATTGCCTCACGCGCACAGGCGCGCGCATTATAGTGTCCATTCGGCAACCAGTCCAGCGTTCCAGCCGGCGGCTGTCGAGCAACCCGCTCCATTCGCGTACGGACTGCATTTTTGATTGCCTCGGCCTCGGCGAGCCCCGTATACTGAGGGACGGAGAGGTGCCGGAGCGGCCGAACGGGGCGGTTTCGAAATTCGCTCAGGACGTTTGTTGGAAGTCCAGGCAGACTCGGCATTTAGGTCCTAAGCCCCTCTACTCTTGCTGTTTATGCCAACCTGCCAATCCCCACCAGTTCCGGTGGATTCGCCGCGTTTCCGTTCCTGCGGGTAACAAAATGGTAACAATCCGAGCCGCCCTGATCGGGCAAGACCATGAGCGTGTTTCCACCCGGGCGCCCTCAGCCACGTGGGGATGAGCATCGCATAGGATCTCCATGAACCTAAATGGTCCGTCCGCTCTTCCCTTCAGTTCCACAAGCGTCCCATCAACCCAGATCTCGCACGTTGACCGCTTCAGGAAACTGCCTTTCTCTGGGATTCCTTCAGGCGGTTCGCTTGGGTGCTGAGCGGACCCCATCGCCTCGATGGCTTGGCGCTGTCGCGCCGCTTCATTGAGCCAGGCTTCGGAGACCTCAGCCGCGCGTGGTTGAGGCCAGAGACCGGCCCCTTCGTCTGCCAGCTGCACCAGCTCATCGCGATAGTACTGGGGGGGCCCTGAACCTCGCGATGTACCGTAGCTCGCGCCCTTCGCACCTGTTGCAGCGCTCCCTTGAGCCCAAAGGCGACTTCCGGGAATATGGATTTCCGGAAAGACCCCCTGGTCTCCGTACCCAGGCCGGCAGGGCGTCTGCGCCTGGGGCACCGGCAGCCGTGCGCCGGTTTGACAGCGTCCCGGGGCCGATCTACCATGACCGCGCCATCCGAACTGCCGTGCGAAGCCTCGTATGGTCAGTGGAGCTAGTGTCACGTCCCAGAAATATATTCACATAATCTTTTGATCTTTTGCAGGATTGAATCGGCCGTGGCTGTCCAGACAAACGGCCGCGTGTTGGCATTGT
>DAOVRD010000070.1 GCA_030628375.1 Planctomycetota bacterium | reverse complement strand
TCCACGCGCGGCGTAAGAAGCGTGCCGAAAATGGAATCCGCCGCGTTGAGACCTCGGACGCGTTCATTCGGTTCGAGCAGTTCGAGAACCGCATCGAGCGGATGGAGGCCGAAGCCGACCTGGTGAACCTCGGACGCAAGCCCACGCTGGAAGACGAGTTCAAGCAGCTCGAAGGCGACGAGGAGATCGAGGAAGAGCTGCGGGCATTGAAAGACTGTCTGGCGAGTAAGGCTGAAGGTAGCGCCTCTGGATAGCACGGCGGCGGCGACGCCTGTGGCGTTCTGCGCGCTTCGGGAATGGTGGGGCCATCATGGAGGCCGGGAGCGAAGGGTGCTGAAATCCCTCACGAGAATTGTGCTCGTGCTCGCGGTGGTGGCCTTTGCTGTCCTGACGGCGACGACGGTCCTGGTCATGGCGGTCGTGCTGGCCGTTCCGGAGGCCCGGCAAGAGCTCGGTCTTGCCCCCTCGTTAGCCGGCTTGGGGCTTGAGGTGGTGGTCGTGTGGATTCTGGCACCTGTCATGCTCTTCGCCATTCTGCTTTGCATGGCCATGCTCGCGTGGAGGGTGTGCAGGAGCGACGACATCCGGAAGGGCGAGGCGGAGGGCGCGGAACAGATGGAGACGATGCAGCAGCTATACCAGGGCCTCTCGCGTCTGGAGGAACGGGTCGAAGCCCTCGAAACGATCCTGCTGACAGGCGCGGGCCGGCCCCCACGCGACCGAGAGACCCGGTAGCCTGAGCGGAGGAAGGAGCAATGGGATTGAGCCTGTCCGCACTGGCAATTGTGATGGTCTTCGTGATACCCCTGGCTGCCCTCCTCGGTTCGTTCCTGATACAGGCCTTGAAGGTGCTCAAAGGGGATCCGTCGCGGCGAAGTAAGAACGAGGTGGCGGAGGAAACCCGGATGATCCAGGCAATCTACCATCAGCTTGCGAAGATGGAAGACCGCATAGAGGCGCTGGAGACCCTTCTGCTGGACCGTGAGAGAAAGGAAGGCACAGAATGACACCCCGTCACTCGGACAGGCGGCGCAGCGGCCCCTATCGCATGCGCCACGGCATGATACTGGGCGTCTGTAAGGGGATCGCCAACTACTTCGATTTCTCCGTCTTCTGGACGCGGGTGATCGCCGTGGGCTTCCTGGTCTTCACCGGTTTCTGGCCCATAATGGGCCTGTACCTGCTCGGCGCGCTGCTGATGAAGCCGGAGCCGGTGCTGCCGTTTGAGACGGAGGCCGAAGAGGAGTTCTACAATTCCCTCACCAGCTCCCGCCAGATGGCCCTGCACCGGCTCAAACGCACCTTCGATCGTCTCAACCGCCGCATCCAGAGGATGGAAGACATCGTTACGGCCAGGGAGTACGACTGGGAGCGCAGGTTGAACCAGTAGCCCGCCGGTGCGGGTCACCGCGCAAGCCGACGGGAGGCCAACTGCCTCAGTAGCCCGATGCCTGCATGGCCTTGATGGCGAATATGTAGAGCACCCCCTTGTAGCCGCACACTTCGTTGTTCAAGAAGGTTCCGTCGTCGCGGTAACACAGCACGTTCGGCGTCACGTAGCCGAATATCCCGTTGATGCCCGGGACTATGGCGCCCGGAACGGTGCCCGGCTCGGGCCCGAACAGGCCGCGGATCTGGCCGCTGTGAATGTGCATCGGTCCGGGGTACCCGATGCCCGACACGAAGACGCGGTCGTTGAACGGATGCAGCCCGAATATCCAGAGCATCGACCGCACGGCATCGGGGGCGCCGAAGGTCTCCGGCACCACTTTCGACAGCCAGTAGGCGTCAAACGCGCGGGCAAGGATCCCCGCGTTGTTGCCCCACTTCCCGAAGTGCCAGTAGCGGAACGGCCAGGGGCGGGGCGCTTCCCAGCCGGCCAGGATCGTGGCTGACCGCCGGCAGACCTCGAGCACGCCGCTCTTGAGCGGGCCATCCGGCAGAACGGGGTAGAGGCGCGCCAGCACGGGCGGGGCGTACCAGAAAGAGTTGGAACGGGTGGTGAAGACGTAGGGGGGCTCGAGGCCCAGGTTGCGGATGGTGTCCGCCATCTCTTCCAGCGTCTTCAGGTAAGAGGGGTCGCGCGTCGTCAGGTAGAGTTCCGCAAGCGCGGCTGCAAGTGCGCCGTCGCGTCCCTTTTTGCTCGGGTCGGAGTAGCCCGTCCTGCGGTAGACTTCCTTGTGCGTGCGGAAATAGTCGAGAGACCTGGCCGCCGCATCCACGCACTTCCGGGCGAGGTCGGGCTTTGCGGTGCGCAGCGCGCGGCCGGCGGCGCTGAGGCCCGTCGCGTGCATCAATTCAAGGCCTGGGTGGTAGTCCACGTAGAGGTGGCGCTCGTCCCCGGTGCCCGGCTTGTTATCCGTAGCCTGGTCCCACGTCTTCCCGCCCAGGGAGCGGCGCTCGGGCTGTGCCACCACGCCCAGGTAGACCCGGCCGTCCGCTTGCTGCATGCTGAGCAGCCAGTAGACGCCCCACTCGATCTGCTGGAGGATGTCGGGCACGCCGTCCGGCTTGCCGAACGTGTAGGTCTGCCCTTCCGCGTCCAGAGTGGCCATGTCGCGCTCGATGCCGAACTCCTCGTAGGCCAGCGACATCACCCAGACCGCGAACGCCTGTGCGTTGATGTTCAGGTCGCAATCACCCGCATCGTGCCAGCCGCCCTTGGCGGCGGAGACGTGGTCGCCGGCCTCGTACGGCGTGCCCTCGCATTCGTAGGACCGAAAGCCGTCCACGCCGGGGAAGTCGGCGGGCACGCGGATGGCGTCGTCCATGTGGCACTTGCGGTGGTCCGGCACAACGCCCCCCAGATTCACGTCGGCGTGGCACATCTGGAACGGAAGGAAGAAATCCAGCGTCGGTTCCCAGAGCTTATCCTCGAAGACGCTCCGCTGGATGGGGAACTCCACGGCTCCCCCGCTCCAGACCACGCGATAGTCGCCGGGCTCCTTCACTTCGGAGAAATCGAAGCTCGCAAAGCCGCACTGCATGTGGTCGGGGCTGGCGGTCTGGCCGAACCGGCCTTCCTTGACTACAGTCCCGTCGCGCCGCTCCAGCCGCACCCGGTCGTCGGGACGCGACATGTGCTTCGGCCACTCGAGCACGACGAACTTCACGCCCGCCGACGGGTAGCCGATCCGGGAATAGCGGACGGCGGTCGCGGCCATGTCCGGGACCTGCGGCAGCGTCAGGAACAGCTCGACAGGGCCCTCCGCTTCGGCGGCAGGGAAGCCGACGCTCACCTCGTACGTCCGCCCGCCCCACCGGGGTTGGTCTACGACGCTGATGCCCTGGGAGCATTCGAACACCAGGTTCACAGAAGGATCGCCCGCGTGGCACTCCAGCCTCCGAACGCCGGACGCAATGCTCGCACGCTCGGCCGAGTACTTCTCGGGATACGTCATGGTCTGGCCGTCGGCGCGAAACTGTGCCCCCTTGTAGCGATGCAATGGCAGCCAGATGGAGAAGCGGTCCCAGTAGTCCTGGCCCCAATCGCCCTTGCGGCTCAGCAGGAACCTTATGCGGTTGCCCGCGATCGAGACCTCGTGTTCGTAGAAGACCTGCTTACCGGTCACCTGCCCGCGGAACGCCAGCTTGCCCTTCTCGAATTCCACTTGCCCGTTCGCCATCACGTCATAGGGCCAGTAGCCGCCGTTGCCGCACCGCACCCCGATGCCCAGCAGCAGCACGTCGGACCCCATCAGCAGGTGCAGCCCGCCTTTGTTGTCCCCGAACAAGAGGAACGGCCCCTGTTGGATGCGGCCGTTCTCCCGCGCCACCGGCGTCTGCATCGCTGCCGCGGAACAGACGGGCCCCGCCAGCGCGAAGCCGATAGCTGCCAACACGCACCACCTTCCCGGCCACGTTCCCATCATGTGCGCACCTCCTGGAGCACCCGCCACAAGGGTGTCTTCGTATCCTGCCAGCCTGCCGCAGGCCCCGCATCGCTTGCGCCTATCATACCAGACCGGTCGGACAAGATGGGGGAGAGCAAGTAGCTGGTACTCCCCACAATGGGAGGACTCGCCACAGTATCTGACTTCGACAGGACTCCCATTGCATGCGCGCTCTCATCCCTGCTGTCTAGGTCTCCCGGTCTCCGGTTTCTTTCTGCTCAGAGCGCTCGAGCAGGTTCTTGATCTCAGCAGGCGGTTCAAACCGGTCTTCGGGCATGTCCACGTTGTGTTTGACGCCGGCTAGCGTGCAATGCGTGTCTATGTTCATCACCCTCTCGATAACCTGGTGAGGGTACAGGATACCGTCTATCTCCCTGTAGTCACTCATGAAACTCTCGACCTTGAGCTGCCCTGATCGATGGGGAAGCACAATGACAGTTTTGATCATCAGTCCGGAGGCTTTGGAGAAGTACCCAGTGAAAGCACCGGCCTCCTTTGGAGCGAACACTACTTCGTAGCAGACCTCCTCTCCGATCTTCTGCATGCCAACAGATTCTATCTTTCGGTAGAGCTGTTCGTATTCCATGTCGTCAAAGCGGTAGTGCAGCAGCATTGCGGCGCGTTCTTTTCCCTTGAGGATCCTCCCTCCACTCATTGAGCTCAGCTCCCAAACCACTTGCCCATCCGTGCCCATCTCCGTCGTGACCAACCTGGGGATCTCCATTCTCGCATAGTACTTGTTCGGCCTGGCTTGGCTGATAACTATCGTGCCGGTGATGCCCAAAGACTTCATCGCAATCGTCATGCTGACAGAGCGGTTCTGTGCTCTACCCAGCGCATCGGGGCCTCCGATGCATTCAATATAGCGCCGCATGATCTCATTGCCTGTCCGCAGTTTCTCACCCAGCGCCAGATCCACGTTGACGGGTTCAGCCAGCAACTCACTCATACGCAACGGGAGGTCCGGGTCCAACTCACTAAGCGGGATTTGCGGCTCCAGCAGGTGGAATCCGATGTCGTCTACAGTCTGGCTGCTGTTGGTCAGAACAACCACGCCTTTCCCCTCTGCTCTCACGAATCCAGCAAAGCAGTAGTAGCCACCGGTGCCACCATTGTGCCAAATCAGCTGGCGATCATCGATGGCGAGAATGTGCCAGCCGAGCCCGATGCTCATTGTCGGTAGACCAGCCTCGTGACGAGACTCCTGCGCAGTCTTCATCGCTGAAGAGAGCCTGCTTTCTTCCAGCCCCATGTTCGCAGCGAGGAATGTCAGCATGTCGTCAGCGCTTGAACGTAGCGCACCGGCTCCGGCAAGCGTGGGGAAATCCCAGTTCGGTACTTCTGTATTCCCGCTGTGCCCTTTCGCCAGGCGTTTCATCGTTCTGGCTGTCAAAGCAATGCCCGTATCGCGCATCCCAAGCTCGTTTGCAATCCTTTGTGCCACCAGTTCTTCGTAGCTCATCCCGCTTGCCAGGGCGAGGATATGCCCCAGCAGACCCATCCCGTAGTTGGAGTACTCGTACTGTTCGCCGATATCACGCCGAAGCGTATGCCCTGACAGAAACTCGTACATCTGCTCGACCGAATAGTCTGCATAGGGGTTGCTCGGATCGGTAAGAGCCATGTTGCCAGGCATCCTCGGCAAGCCGGAGGTGTGCGTTGCCAGGTGGGCAAGCGTGATGGAGTGACCGTTGCGCCTCGGAGCCTGGACGTTCCCTGGAAGGTGCTTCTCTATTGGGTCGTCAAGTGCGACCTCCTCCCGGTGAGCCATATCGGCCAGGAGTAAGCCGGTGAAGGCTTTGGTAAATGACCCGATCTCAAAAACGGTTCTCTCATTCGGCCGCTGCTCAGCGTCACGCGCAGTGCTGCCGTAGCTGTAGAACTCTCGTCCGCCTGGGTCGACGATTCCCACCACAATGGCGACGTTGTAGCCGCTGTCCACCCGAGTGCGGATCGTCTCCTTGACGTCCTCTGGGATCTTCGAGCCTTGGGCTCCAGCAACAGGCAGTACCGCAAGCGAGATCAGGAAGACAGCAGAGCACATTCGAATGACCTTTCCCTCAGTCAAGCGGACGGCGAAAGGCAGCTCAGATCTCATCGCGCCCCTCGAAGCCTTCCAGCCCCGGCAGTAACCGCCTTCTACGTATGATCCGGGATTTCCCATATGGCTCCTCGCCAACGGGATTCATCCCGCTGGGGAGTGAGTCTACGCCGGAGCCAGCGGTTAGTCAACATTTTCTCGTCCTAAGCCCTGCACCTCGCCCTCGGTTGAGACAACGGAATCTCTTGAATTTGACATGCAGTTTGGCCCGTTTTGCGCATGGGTGAAGGCCCGCCGGGCTCGGGCGGAGAGGCGAACGAAAAAACTGCTTGACAAGCGCAACCGCGCGGAGCATGATTCCCGGGAGCTTAGGCGAGTTCTCATTGTGTGGACGCGCGGAAATGGAAAATTCCGGCTGAAGGAGTTCGAACCATGCGTGTGAATCTGAAGCAGTATGGCAGCGTGCAGTTTCGGGCCTTGTCGGACGATCAGATCGAGCAGATCTTCCTGGGTGCCCTGGAGCTTCTGGAAAGCCCCGGCACTCGAATTCACGAAGCCGAGGCGAGGCAACTGCTGGAAGCGGCGGGCGCCAAGATCGAGGGCGACCTCGCGCGCATCCCGTCCGGCCTTGTGAAGGAGATGCTGACGAGCGTGCCGCCCCGAGTCGCACTGGCGAACCGGGACGGGGAACGGAAGATGGTTCTCGAAAGTCACCGGATCTACTACGGCACCGGTTCGGACTGCCCTTTCATCATTGATGCGGATACGGGCGAACGCCGCAAGTTCACAAAGAGGGACATCGAGGATGCGGCGCGCGTGGTGGACGCCTGTCCGAACCTGGACTTCCACATGTCCCTGGGGTTGACGAGCGACGTGCCTACCCACAGCTACGACCGCCACCAGGCCGCGGCCATGCTCCGCAACACGATCAAGCCGCTGGTGCTGACGGCCATGTCGCGGGAGGGTCTTTCCGATATTGCGGAGATGTACTACCTGGTCCGAGGCGGACGCGACGCGTTCGAGGTAAATCCCGGTTTCATCGTCTATCTTGAGCCGATTACGCCGCTGGTGCACGGCCAGGCGGCGATGGAGAAACTGATATTCGCAGCGGAGCGGCGGATACCGGCCATCTACACGCCCTGCCCGATGGCCGGGGCCACTGCGCCGGTCACGCTGGCCGGGGCGCTTGTAGTGTGCGTCGCCGAGTTCCTGGCGGGCATGGTCGTGTCACAGCTCAAGCGGCGCGGCGCGCCCCTGATCATGGGCGGCGTGATCTCGCCGATGGATATGCGCACCACCATCCTCACGTACGGATCGCCCGAGCTGCACCTGATGTCGGCGGCGCTCACCGATATCGCGCACTCGCTGCAAATACCCGTGTTCAGCACCGCGGGCTGCTCGGACAGCAAGATCCTTGACGAGCAGGCGGCGGCTGAGGCCGCCCTCAGCATCATGGCGGCGGGTCTCAGCGGCGCGAACCTCATTCATGACGTGGGGTACCTCGAGTCGGCCCTCGTCGGTTCGCACGAGATGGTCGTGCTGAGCGACGAGATCATCGGCATGGTCAAGCGCTTCCTGTCCGGCGTGCGCGTGGAAGAGCAGACGCTGGCGCTGTCGGTCATCAAGGAGGTCGGTCCAGGCGGGAACTTCCTGGCGCACGAACATACGGCCAGGAACATGCGCAGCGAGCTTTGGTATCCGAAGCTGATGGACCGGGACAGGTACAGCGCCTGGCGGTCCGCCGGCTCGAAGTCCATGGGCGATCGGGTGCGCGAGCGCGTGGCGGAGATACTCGCCACGCATCAGGTGCCGCCGCTGCCGGCAGAGACAGACGCCGGCATTGACCGGATACTGAGTGCCGCTGACGAGGGGCCCGGCGAGGGGCAGACGGACATTGTGTAGCGCCTGCCCCCATTTTCCGCCATTATACCCGAGAAGCGCGCGGCACGTGTCCGATGAGGGCGCCCGTAGAATCCGCCCCGTCAACGTTGCACGGTTGCTCGCCCAGAAGGGGACATCGCTCAATGGCCCATAAGAAGAAGAGCCGGAGCCGGCTACCGGAGAGGTTGAGTGGCATCCGGGACGAGAAGGATCGCCAGGCAGTGGTCGAGCTGTTTGGACGCGCCTTTGAGGATCCGCGCTGGATGGAAAGGCACATGGATCGCAGTCTCCTGTGCGGGCCCGTGTTTGAGGCCGAGCACACGCGCGTGGCGGTCGTTGACGGGAGCATCGTGAGCGCCGTAACCATGGCGCCGCGCATGATCCGGTTCGGCGCAGTGAAGGTCCCGGCGATGACGATTGGCCCTGTGGGCACGCAGGATCGCTATCGGAAGCGCGGTTACATGGCCGCTGTCATGAACGATGCTTCTCGATACATGGAGGAGAACGGATACCTGGTCGCGTACCTTGGCGGCATCCCCGACTTCTACAATCGGTTCGGCTACTACCCGTACCAGGCCTCTGGGTCAGTTACGTTCAGGAGGGAGAATGCCAGGAAAGAAGCCCGGCCGGGCAAGCTCCGCGCGATGACGCGAAAGCACCTGCCGGCGGTCCGCAGGCTCTATGACAAGGCCACGGCCAATCGCGTCTGTGCTGCAGCGCGGGACGCGAAGGTATGGGACTGGCTGATGGGGCCCGGCCGGCGTTCGTGGCTGTTCAGCAAGCCGAAGGTCATCCTCGACGGCCGGGGCAGGCTGTGCGGCTACGCGACCTGCACTCGAGGCGGCGGGCCGGGCAGGACGGAGATCGTCGTGCGGCAGGACGAGGCGAGCTGCCGCGCCGCACTGGGGGCGCTTGTGGCCGACGCGAGGAGGAGGGAGGCGAAGGAGATCGTCCTTTCCCTTCCGTGGGACGACGCGCTGGCAGTGTTCCTGCGCCAGTGCGTCGGCGCGGAGTTTCGGATTTCCAGCAGCGCGACAGGGGGTCCGCTCATGAAGGTCGTGGACTTCCCGGTTCTGATGCGCAGGCTCCAGCCCTCGTTCGCGCAGCGGTGGCAGGACGCGCGCAGCAGCCTGCCGGCCGCCAGGTTCACGCTGGAAAGTGAGATCGGCAAGGTGGGACTATGGGTCACCGGCAACAGCGTGCGGGTGGGACCCCCGGGGCCTGGGGCGGCCGTGCGCGTGCCGCAGCGTTGGCTTTCCGGCCTGCTGACCGGCTACTACGCGGTGCGGGATGTGGCCGGGCGAAAAGGGGCGGCGGTTCCGCCTGACCTCATGCCCGTGATGGATATCCTGTTCCCGCCCGGTTGGCCGTTCGTATGTAGCGGGGACAGCTATTGAGCTTGGCCCGCCGTGTCTTTCGTTCGTGGCTGGGGGCCGTCTTGCTGCGGGGCCGGCTCGGGCAGTTGCTCCAGGATAACCTTGTCTATCCAGAAGGTGTGCTCCCCCACGGCGCTCAGATGGAATGCCAGCTTCATGTCCGAGTCCCGTTTGGCCTTCGGCGAGGTGACCGTGCAGGTTGTCGGCTCGGTGCTGATGTTGAGCTTCGTTGTGCTCAGGGCCTCGTTGTCCGGCGGCGGGACCTGGTAGGCGACCCGGATGGCAACCGGCCTGTCGGCCATCGCTGAGAATGTGGCCGCGTATCGCTTGCCCTTCTTAACCGTGAAGATCTGCATCAGTTGGATGTGCCAACTGGTGTCCGTGGACTTCGTCACGGTTACTTTCCCGCAGTTGCCATCGCCGAACCTGGGCGTCGGGTCAACCGAGAGCTGAGCCACGACGCCGCGATGCGTGCGGAGTTCCCAACCCGTCACGCCGGCGTTGAAGTCGCCGTTCTCGAATCCTTTGGGGACGCGCTCGAGCCTGGCGGTACCTTCTGCTGAGAGTTCCTCGACCAATACCCCGTCGAGCCAGTAGGCGCCTTTCGGGCTGTTGCCGAACCAGAACCCCACGCGCATCGGGCCGTCCTCGGGGACGGGAGGGGTCAGGAAGCTGTAGCTCCGCGGTGTCTCGTCCACAGCGATCCGGGCGAGCTGGAGGACCCGGCAGGGCGCTCTGACGGCCCGCACGCAGAGTTCCAGATGGCCCTGCTTCTCCGCGACGGTGTGGAACGCCACGCGGTAGCGCTTGCCGCGCTCGAGGTTGACTTCCGAGTGCAGGGCTATCTGCCAGCCGGTGAAGGTCGGTCGCGTTACCGTTAACTTCGCGCAGTTGCCGTCGCGCAGTCTGGGGGTGGGGTCAACGGTGAAGCCTGCCAGGGCGCCGTGAGCGGCCGCAAGCTCCCAGCCCGCCCGTCCTCCGGAGAAGTCGCCGTTCTTGAGTGCCTCGTCGCATGTCCCTGGCCGCGTGAGCCAGGCCCCCACCCCGAGCACGAGCAGTATCGTCAGTAGCGACCGACGGTTTGATGTGCTTCTCCTCATCCGTTCTCTCCGTTGCTGCTGTCTGAGGGTTCAGTCTGCGGCCGGGATACCCATCTCCCTCCGCAGGTGCCGGCTGAACTTCCTCACCAGGCCCTGGCAATCGGGCCGCATCGCCAGGCTGACGTTCTCGCCGGGGTCGTTTTGATGGTCGTAAAGCTCCCGTGCCTGGACTTTTCTGGTGTCTCTCTCGATCCACTCGGTGTAGCGATAGCGATCCGTCCGCATCGAGTATCCCATGATGCGCCCGCGGGGGTACTGGCTGAAGGCCGCCTCGTCCCACGGCTCGTCCGGGTCATTCAGGAGCGGCGCCAGGCTCTTGCCTTCCAGGTGGTCGGGCGGGTCGAGCCCGCACAGCTCGCTCAGGGTGGGATAGATGTCCACGAACTCGACCAGTGCGTCCGACGTGCGTCCGTTGCCGGCCATGCCAGGTGCGCAGAAGATCATGGGCACGTGGACCGACGTCTCGAAATTGCAGTGTTTGCACCACAGGCCGTGCTCGCCCAGGTTCCATCCGTGGTCGCCCCAGAGCGCTATGACGGTGCTGTCGCGCAGGCCCAGGCGGTCCAGTTCGTCCACGACGCGGCCGATCTGGGCATCGGCGTAGCTGGTGCAGGCGTAGTAGCCGTGGATCATGTGGCGAGAATGGTCGTCCGGCAGCGGCCCGGTCCGCGGTATGCCGTGGTAGGCGCGCAGTTCGCCCCAGTTGTGCATGGCCACGTCGGGGCAGTCCTTCGGCTTGAAGGGATTGTCCGCCAGATCAATCTTCTCCGGATCGTACATGTCCCAGTATTTCTTCGGCGCGTTGAATGGCAGATGAGGTTTGTAGAAGCCCACGGCGAGAAAGAACGGCTGGCTGCCGAAGCCGCGCAGCATCTCGATTGCCTTGTCGGCCGTCTTGCCATCCGGGTAGGCGTTGTCCGGCACGTCGCCCGCCTCGGTGGCCGCGCCGCGGAGCCTGGACGTCCGCTCCCTGGAGATGCGCGTGCGATAGCTGTCCAGGGCCTGGTTCTCAGGCAGCACGTAGCCCGGTCCCGGCGGATGCCAGGGCTTCTGGCTCCAGCCCTGCAGGTCGTCGTTGCGATGGTGGTAGATCTTGCCCAGGCTGACGGTGGCGTAGGCGTTCTTCTTGAAGTGCTCCGGCAGAGTCAGCACGTCGGGCATGACCTGCCGCACGGGGTGGTGGAGGTCGTAGATCGTCGTCGTGTCCGGACGCAGGCCGGTCAGCAGGCTCGCGCGTGAGGGCGCGCAGACGGCCTGCTGGCAGTACGCATGCAGGAAGGCCACGCCCTCCCGCGCCAGCGCGTCCATGTTGGGCGAGATCATCTGATTGTGCCCGTAGCACGCCAACTGGGGCCGCAGGTCGTCTACGGCGATGAAAAGCACGCTCATCTTCTCGGCGTGCCTGCGGCCCAGGGCGAAGGACGGCAGACTGGCTGCGGCCGCCCCGGTCCCCAGGATTCTGAGGAACGCCCGTCGGTTCATTCCGTGCGGCATCTGGTTCTCCTCTGATGGGAACGGGAGCTACCGGTCCGGGTGCCGTCATTATAGGCCGGCGCATGGCGGCTGCAAGGCGGCGACGCAGCAAGTTTGCCGGGGCCGTCGGGCGCCTGTATACTAACGCGCTCGACACTCTTGGGGCGGAGAGCATCTCGGTGAACCCCCGCGAACGGACTCTGTGCGCACTGAAGGGCAAGCCGGCCGACCGCGTGCCTCTTGTGCTGCCCGGCTTTCAGTTGGCTTCGAGGGCGGGACTGGCGCAGATCGAAGACCGGCTGAAACGAGACGTCGCCGAACGCATAATGGACGTGACCGGCTTCCGCGTGCTGGTTCCCTCACACGTCAACCGCATGCTGGTGACGCCCCCGCAGCGCATACGCACGGAACGCAAAGACCTCCCGAACGGCCATTGGCAGTCGCACGGGACCATTGACACGCCGCTGGGCGAACTCACGTACGTGATGGAGTGGAATCCGGTCTTCCGCACGTGGTGGATGGTCAAGTATCCGGTCGAGGACCATGGCGATATCGAGCGGATTGCGTCCGTGCCCTGGGAGCTGCCACATGAACTGCGGCCGCCGAGCCTGGACGATCTGCCCGAAGAGTTCCCGACGCGCGGCCTTCTGGGATCGTTCATTTCTTCGCCCGTCGTCTGCGTGTCGGGCATGATGCGATACGAGTGGTTTCTGGAGCTCTGCGCAACGCGGCTTGAACTGATCGAGGAGCTGACGGAGATATGCACGCGGCGCGTCCTGGACTGCGTGGAAGTTCTGCTCTCCGAGCCGGGCCTCGATTACGTCTGGATGGGCGGCAGTGAGTGGGTCACTCCGCCCATGGCATCCCCCGAGATATATGATAGGCTGGTGCAGGAGCAGGAGCGGCGCATCATCGAGTGCGTCCACGAGAACAGCGACGCGGTGGCGCACGTTCACTGCCACGGGCACGTTCGCCATGCCCTGTCCCGCATGATCGAGGGGGGGGCCGACTATACCGAGCCGGTCGAGCCCCCGCCTGACGGTGACGTGACGATGGCCGAAGCGAAGGAGATCGCAGCGGGACGGATCACGCTCGGCGGCAACGTGGAATGCCGCATCCTGTGCCGCGGGTCGGAGGATGAGGTCGAGGCCGTCGTCCGGGCGGCGTTCGAGGGCGGCAAGAAGCGCTTCGTGTTGCGACCGACGGAGGGACCGTCGCCGCGTTTGAGCGGGCGCGAGTTTCGGAACTACATGCGCCTCATTGACGTCTGGGAGGAACTGTCGCCTCTGCAATAGCGTAAAAGTACCCCTGCGTTGGAGGAGGGCCATACGATGGAACGGCCGAACGTGCTGCTGCTCTACACGGACCAGCAGCGATGGGACACCATCCACGCCGCCGGCAACGAGCACGTCATCACCCCGAACCTGGACGCCCTGGCGGCGGGCGGCGTGCTGTTCGAGAACGCCTTCTGCAACGACCCTGTCTGCATGCCCAGCCGCCACAGCATGCTCAGCGGGCAGTATCCTTCGGCCATCGGTTCGGTCACCAACGGCATTGAGATGCGAGAGGACGTGCCGACCGTCCATAACATCCTCAAGCTCTACGGCTATCACACTGCCAACCTCGGCAAGCTCCACTTCAAGAATCACTCCACCCGCGACCACCGGGAGGTCCATCCCTCCTACGGGTTCGACACGCTGATTCTTTCGGATGAGCCGGGCTGCTACGAAGACGCCTACATCAAGTGGGTCCGGGAGAAAGATCCGGCGCAGGTGGAGAACTGCCGGTGCGGCACGCCGCCGGCGTGGACGGGGGAGCCGATTGAGAAGGCGCGGGCCGCCCACCAGCCCTACGTCTTCGAAGGGCCGGAGGATCTGACTCATACTGCTTTTGTGGCCGAGGAGACCGTCCGGTACATACGCGGGCACAAGGACGGCCCGTTCTTCGCCATCGCGGGTTTCTACGCGCCCCATGCGCCCCTGAACCCTCCCGGACGTTTCGTGGACATGTATGACCCGTCCGCCTTGCCCGTGCCGATCATGAACGAAGGGGAGAACCGGCTGGGGCTCTCAGACGACCAGTGGCGCAAGGTCAAGGCTTACTACTACGCCATTATCAGCCACGTGGACGACCAGGTGGGCAGGATCCTGACCGCGCTGGACGAGACGGGCATCCGGGACAGGACGATCGTGATCTTCACCTCGGACCACGGCGAGCATCTCGGCGACCACGGATTGACCGGCAAAGGGGCTCCGGGTCTGGAGAGCTGCGCCCACGTCCCCCTGGTCTTCTCGTATCCCGCGCGCGTCGAAGAGGGGGCTGCGCACGCCGAGCTGATCGAGGCCGTGGACCTCGCGCCGACGATCCTCGATTACTGCGGCGTGCAGGTTCCGCCCTTCTTCCAGGGACGCTCGTTCAGGCCCTTGTTGGAAGGGGGCGAGTACGAGGAGAGGGGCTCGGTCTTCATCGAGCACCGGATGCCGCTTGTGCGCTCCTGGAAGGTCGTCAGAACCCATGACCTCAAGTACTGCACGTGCAGTTCGGGCCAGGAACTGCTTTTCGATCTGAAGCAGGACCCGCACGAGTTGCGCAACGTGGTCAACGAGCCGCAATACGCGGCGGCGCTCGGCCAGATGCGGGAGGAACTC
>DAOVRD010000090.1 GCA_030628375.1 Planctomycetota bacterium | reverse complement strand
CCTCCCACCCACGACAGCGCAACCGAGACGGCCTTACGGCTCGATGTGACCCGGCGCGTGACGATGCGCAAGGGACCTTTCGAAGTAGTGGTCCAGAAGCTCGATCTCGAACTGGGCCACCATATCCCGGACGCTCACTTCCTCGGTCTCGCTGGAAATCAAGACCGCACCGAGGAACCCGGGGTCGGTGATCCTGACCTTCGGTCCGTATTTGTCCTTTGCGCCCCTGAGGCGCGCCCCGTTCTCGTCGAGGTGCACAACGCGGCAGTCAAGATTGACCGCTGCGGTCACGAAATCGAAGTAGTTCGTGCTGGAAGCGATGACCTGGCCGACCGGCGAGATGATCGCACTGGGCGGACCCGCAATCGCTCCGACGAAGTGGCAGCGGCAGGAATACGCCCAGTAGGCCTGCATCAGTGCGCCATGATACATCGAGCAGAAGACGATCAGATCGGGGCTTGCCTTCACGTATTTCAAGCGCAGTTCGTCGAAGTTCAGATCGAAGCAGATCGCGCAGGCCACGCGCCCGAAATCGCACTCCACTATGGGGGCCTCCCTGCCATAGAGACGCCCTCCGTCCTCGCACTCGCCGATCACGAGGTGGTTCTTGTTATATGTCCCTATCACCTCCCCCGACCGGTCAATGATCCTGATGGAGTTCCGCCACGAACCGTCCTCCTCGATCTCCCTGCTGGCGCAGTAGGCGATGTTGCAGCGGTGTTCGCGGGCCACGCGCGCAAAGAAGTCCAACACCTGGTCTTTGCGGGTCCGGTAGTAGTCGGCCAGTTTGTCTACCGGGTAGTTCGCCGGCCGGTCACAGGCCTCCGGCACAACGATCAGGTCCGGACGATCCGGCAAGACCTGGTCGAGCCGCCCCTGCCAGTGTTTGATCATCGCGTCAACGACGCGCTGCGGCTCCAGTCCTGGATCGACATCCAGGGGCCTGGCCCCAACCGTGCTGATCTTGACGTAATTCGCCATCCTCAACTCCTCCGTGCATCGGACGATTCGGAACGCCGGACGCGCCAACGTTCCCGAGGCTGCGGCTCACAGAACGCTTTCTTCCCGTTCGTAAATGCACTGGCCCCCCAGAATGGTCATTTCAACCCTGGTATTCAGAATCTCGCCGGGGGGGATAGTGAACAGGTCCCGGGACAGGATAACAAGGTCGGCCAGTTTGCCGGCCTCGACGGAGCCCTTCTGGGCCTCCTGGAACTCGGCATACGCCGACCCGAGGGTATAAGCCTCGATCGCCTGGGCCACGCTGACCTTCTCCTGCGGATACCACCCTCCTGGCGGCCCGCCTCCGGGGAACTCGCGCGTGACGGCAGCGTAAATGCTCGGCAAGGGGTCAAGCGGCTCTACGAACCAATCTGTGCCGAGCGATATCCGGGCGCCCGCATCCAGCAGGGAGCGGAAGGGATAGGCGTTGCGCGCCCGCGAGCCGAGCCTCTTCTCGATCCAGCGCATGTCGTCGGTGCAGTGCGAAGGCTGGATCGAGGCGATCACGCCGAGCTGTGCAAAGCGTGGCCGGTCCTCCGGACGGACGACCTGCGCGTGCTCGACACGGTGTCGCGCGCCGCGGCGGCCGTTCCGTCTGGCGGCCCGTTCGAAGGCATTCAGCGCCAGATGAGTTCCCCTGTCCCCGATGGCGTGGATGAGCACTTGTAGCCCGGCGGCATCGGCCTCCTCAGTAATGCGGCAAAGCTCATCTTCGGAATGCATCGCCAGGCCGCTGGTGGACGGATCGTCTTCGTACGGCTCGAACAGGAGGGCCGAACCCGCGCCGAGCGAGCCGTCCGCAAAGATCTTGACGGCGCCCGTCCGCAAAAGCGGATCGCCGGACCCTCTCCTCTGAGCGCGGACCTCCGCCATGGCAGCCGTCAGACCGGTAAGGGCAACATAGACGCGCGTGCTGAGCCGGCCCGCGGCCCGAAGCTGTCGGTAGAGACGCAGGTCGCCTGCCGAGGCCATGTCCTGGACGCTCGTGACACCGACGCTGGCCGCGTAGCGCATGGCGGCCTGCGCGGCTTCGAGGCGGCGCTGGTCGCTCGGCTCGGGCACAGCGCGACGGACCAACTCCTGGGCCCTGTCTATCAGAATCCCCGTCGGCTTCCCTGTTCTCGCGTCCCGTTCGATCTGCCCCCCCGGCGGATTCGCCGTGTCCGCGGCGACCCCGCCCAAGCGCAATGCCAGACTGTTCGCCAGCGCGATGTGCCCGTCGAGGCGATGCACCAGCACCGGGTTGTCGGGCGTGACCGGGTCAATCATCCATCTGGTAGGCCGCTTCTGACCCGGCCATGCTTCATGATCCCAGCAGCCGCCGGTCACCCACTGGCCCTCGGGCAGACCGGACACATAGTCCTTCAGCAGACCGACGAATTCCTCCTCGTTCCCGGCGTCCCGCAGTTGGACACCGATCAGGTACAGGCCGCCCGCCAGGAAGTGCACGTGAGCGTCGTTGAACCCCGGCAGCACGAGCTTGCCGCCCGCGTCAATTACGCGGGTACCGCCGCCGACGGTCCGCCGAATCTCCGCGTCAGAGCCGACAGCAACGATGCGGTCGCCCCTGACAGCGACCGCCTCGGCCGTTGGCAGATCCCCACTGACCGTCCATGCCCTGGCGTTGACGATCGCCAGGTCCGCCGTGCCATCTTGCCGCGGGTCTGCCATGCAGCGCTCCCCTCCCCCTTCCTGCGGGCTGGGCACCACTTTACTGACTATGCGGCTGATTTCAAGTCGGCCGACCCGCGCCGGCGCCCCGTTAGTCCCAATGCCTTTCGGAGTCACGATTTGCGACCTGCCGCACAGCGATCACGAGCTTGACACCATCACCAGAAGCGTGTACGATTTCAGTATGATCCTGGGATGAAGTGAACTCGCGTACAAAGTTGATATCGAGATTACGTCGGGGCACGCATTCCGAGCATATCGGCTGGAAGGAGGTGATGCGCTCCGAAGAAAGTGCATGAGGAAGCGCGGGCATTGGCGAGCTGGTAGTCTGGTGCTCTGTCAATCCACCAATGACGGGTAGGGGCGGTTCGCGAACCGCCCCTACAAGACCAAAGGCATTCCGCTTGGGTTCCTTCGCCGGGCATTCAGAAGAAGGAGAGAAAGATGAAGCGCAGAGCGGCCTTCATGCTGGTTCCTACGTTGCTTATGGCAGCGGCGTTTTTCCATGCGGTGGTTTTGGCGCAGGAGGGGCCGATTGGCACGCTGGCAGTCCTTATGGCAGGCCAACACATTGATGCCGGCACGGTCACGGCCTCCAGTGACGGCCAGTTTCTGACCGTTACCTACCAGACTAGCGGCGGCTGGGTCATAACCGAGACGCATCTTGCCGTGGCTACTTCGCCGGCGGACATTCCCCAGAAGAACGGCAATCCGATCCCTGGCAAGTTCCCCTACAAGGCGGAACACAGCCCGCCGGTCACCGAGTACACATTACTCATAGACCTGGAGGACATCGGCTGGCCGCCGCCGCCGGGGGATCCGGGGGACCCGGCGATGATGCTCTGCGTCGCGGCCCACGCAGTCGTCGTGCAGCTAGACGCCGATGGCGAGGTCGTGGAGGAAGAGACCGCATGGGCCGCCGGCGAGGACTTCCCAGGCAAGAACTGGGCCACCTACTTCTTCGTGGAGGAGCAGGGGAACGGGTTCTGGCCACCAAGCCCGTAGAAAGCTGCAAAGGGGCACCCGCCGGTGCCCCTTTTTTCTTGCCTGCCCCCGCCCATCGTGGCGCGTTCGGCATGCGCCGCCGGACGCCGGCGCCAGCTCAGGACACGAACAGGTCCTTCGTGGAGAAGTTGGGGTCGCTGGTGAGGTGGACGCCCAGCCGGCGCAGGCCGGTCTCGTCGCCCGGCGTGGGGATGTGGGTCATGTGGACGTCGCATCCCCGCAGCTGCTTGAGCTTCTCCACACAGAGCTGGGCCGTCGGGTTGGTCGTAGAGCCGATCCCGAGCGCGATCACCGTCTCTTCCAGATCGAGGCTTACCGACTTCTTGTTGAGCACGTCCTTCTTGAGCCTGCCGATGGACTCGGTGATGCTCGGCGCCAGCAGATGTATCTCGTCCGGGACGCCGGCCAGGTGCTTGACGGCGTTCAGCACCAGACTGGAGGCCGCGTGCATGAGGGGCGAGTTCTTGCCAGTGATGATCGTGCCGTCCTGCAACTCGATGGCGGCTCCGCAATAGATCCCTTCGTTGCCCTTGCCCTTCCCCTCCGCCTCGCGCGCCGCCTGACGGGCGGGCCCCACCACGCGCCGATCCTCGGCCGTGAGGCCGAGCGCTGCCATCAACGCCTCAGCCCGTTCAACCGTCGCCTTCTCAACCAACCCCATGACGTACTCGGAGGCATAGCGGAAACACCGCCGGATGACCTCCTGACAGGCGGCCTTCCGCACTACCTCGTCGTCCACGATGCCGCAAGCGGCCCGGTTGACGCCCATGTCGGTAGGCGAACGATAGGGCGTCGGACCGCTGGTGATCCGCTCGAGGATTCTCCTCAGGACAGGGAACACCTCAATATCGCGGTTGTAGTTGACGGCCGTCACGCCATACGCTTCGAGGTGGAACGGATCAATCATATTGACGTCGTGCAGGTCCGCCGTCGCGGCTTCGTAAGCGACGTTCACCGGATGCGCCAACGGCAGATCCCAGATCGGAAAGGTCTCGAACTTGGCATAGCCCGACCGGATGCCCCGCTTGTTATCGTGGTACATCTGGCTGAGGCACGTGGCGAGCTTGCCGCTGCCGGGCCCGGGACCGGTCACGACCACAAGGGGGCTGGTCGTCTCGATGTAGGCGTTAGCGCCGTATCCCTCGTCGCTGACGATCCTGTCCAGGTCCGCCGGATAATCCGGGTACGTACGGTGCGTGTAGACGGGGATGTCCCGCCTCTCAAGCCTATTCTTGAAAAGCAGCGCGCTGCGCTGGTCCTCGAAGCGGGTGATGACCACAGCACGCGGTTCGAGGTCGCGGTCGCGCAAGTCGTCTATCATTCGCAGCGCATCAGCATCGTAGGTGATGCCGAAATCGGCCCGTATCTTCTTCCGCTCGATCGCTCCGGCATGGATGCAAAGCAGGATGTCGGCCTTGTCCTTGAGCGCGCGTAACAGCCGCATCTTCACATTGGGATCGAACCCGGGCAGCACGCGCGCCGCGTGGTAGTCGAACAAGAGCTTGCCACCGAACTCCAGGTACAGCTTGCTCCCGGAATTCCCCACGCGCTCCAGAATGGCCGCTGTCTGTTCCTGCAGGTAACGTTCGTTGTCAAAACCGACAGGCTCCGGCATTCGTCTCCCCTACCCCAGCGCAAATGTCAGTGTGCCCACGAACCGAAGGCTCATGCACCGTGCGGCAGCCAGCGCAAAGCCTGCCGAGGCGCGGACTCCCGCGGCGAATCCGGCATCCAAGTGCCAATGGGAGAATGATAGCGCCGGCCACGCGGGTGCGCAAGCGAGTGTCCTCTTTCCCCCTTGAGCCACCTGACTCAGCCGGGCCTCCTCCCGGTCCAGGCGCGCATGGCCTGCGGAGCCTGCGCCGGCACCTGCGCAAGAAGAAAAGCGCCGCCGCGTCCCTCCGCACGGCCGCGCTTTCCTGAACGTCACGTGGAACGGCTCAGGTCTGGATCCTCACCACGTTAGTGGCTCGAAGGCCCTTGGGGCCATCCTCGACCTCGAACTCAACGGTGTCGTTCTCAGCCAAGCTCTTGAAGCCCGCGCCCTCGATAGCGCTGTAGTGGACAAAGACGTCCTTGCTGCCGTCGTCCGGTGTGATGAAACCGTAACCCTTCGTATCACTGAACCACTTAATTATACCTCTAGCCATGCTACGACCTCTCAAAACAGTCTTCCCTCTGGGCTGACGTGCCCATGCACGCCTGCAAACCCAGTCCAGCAAAACGCGCCACGCCATTGATGCGCACCGATCGGTCAGCAGGCACAAAGCGTCGATCGAGGCTGAGAGAGAACACGGCCAGGTGTAGATTCAGCACCAAAGGGGGAGGGAACCCGTGGAGCGGAATAAGACCGGCGTACGTGCCACGCCGAACAGCGAACACGCCTGTGGACAACTGATCCGGCTTTGCTCCAACACCTGCGATACAACCTCTGACTGCTCCGCACAACGAACGCGCGGTTCGACCTGCAGAACGCTTACGAGCGCGTCTTTCACCCCAATACTATATCCGCAAGCCCTCACGGGCGCAAGCAGAATGCGACCCCCATTCCGAACGCAACGGGCAGCCACTTGACGCTTCGAGAGCACCAGGGTAGGCTTGCGGCAGAAGGCCCCCAGAAGGGCGGGTCCCGTCCCAACTTCAAGTCCGAAAGGCACCCGAATACTCCGATGGATCGCGAGCAACTGAACAGACGCCTCCAGGGCGGCCTCTTTCTGAGTTCCATGATGGGACAGACGGACGGCGCATTCGTGGCCCGGCACGGCCCGGGGGCAAGCATGGTCCAGATCGGCGCGCTGGTGGCCGACGCGGTGGATCGCTCCCACGAGCAACGCTACCTGCTGCCGGAAGCCCAGGCGGACATGGTTCCGATCTTGCAGAAGGAGGTCGAAAGCGCGCGGGCAGTCCTTGGCGACGTCCCGATCGCCCTGAACGCCGCCGTCGGCGACCTCGAGTCGGGCATCCGCATGGCCAGCGCATTCGACGAAGCAGGCGGCGACATCTTCGAGCTCAACGTCCACGGGGGTTACGAGAAGCTCCTGAAGCGCGGCCTGCTGCGAGCGATGGCGCTGCCGGAGAACCGACCGACACTGATCGAGTGGCTTGAGGAGCTATGCCGACTGGACATACCGGTCGTCGTCAAGTTCCGGGCCGGGGCGGACGACGTGGACTTCGCCGAAGTGTTGCGAGAGCTCGGTCCCAGCCGGCAGCTTTTCGGCGTCCACTTCAACGTGCGCGCCGAAGGAGCCGCCAGGCCCGACATCCAGTTCGTGAGAACGATGCGGCCGAACGTGAAAGGCCAGCTCTGGTGCTCCGGCCATGTGAAGACACGCACGCACGCAGTGGCGCTGCTGAGCGCGGGAGCGGACTGCGTGGGTATCGCACAGGGAGTGCTCGACCAGCCGGACATAATGGCCCGTCTCAGGGCCGAAGTGCGGCGCGACGCTTGATGGGCAGAGCATTTCAGGGGCCGGGCAGTGCCCTGGGGGCACGTCCGAACGCCATCGCATGTTTGACGCCGAAAGGGAGCAGGGATGGAAAGGGTAGAACTGGAGAAAAACCTGGTCAAGGCCATGGCGGAGTTCGACATCATAGACTGCCATGAGCACCTCGGCCCCGAGAAACGGCGCACGGATTCCCAGGTGGACGTGTTTGACCTCATCTACTCCTACACCCGTCTGGACCTGCTCACGGCCGGGATGACCGACAGCGACTACCAGTCCCTGCACGATCACGACCTGCCGCTCGACCAGCGCTGGTCGCTGCTGAAGCCTTTCTGGGAGCAGATACGCTGGGGATCGTACGCCCGCGTCGTTCTGCTGGCCGCAGAGAGGTTCTACGGTTTTGACGATATCAACGATGACACGTACGTTCCGCTGTCGGAGGCCGTGGCGAAGGCGAACAAGCCCGGCCTCTACGAGCGCGTGCTGCGCGATGCCTGCCGGATCCGGACGGCACTCACGCTATCCGACACGACCCGGTTGGGCACCCCCCTTCTGACCCCCCTTGTCAGAATGGGCTACCGGTTCTCCCAGACGGATCCGCATCCCTACCAGATGGTGCGGACGTGGGAGGACCTGTCATCTCCTGTCTTCGGCTCCGGCGAGCAGATTGAGTCACTGGACGACTACCTCGACGTCTTCCGGCGCTATCTGGCCCGCTGCAAGGCCGAGGGCGTCGTGGGGCTGAAGATGGCTTCGAGCCCGACCGGGCCCCCGGTGCGCGGGGACGCGGTGGCCGCTTTCGAGAAGCTGCGTGACGGCAAGGAATCCATTCTGCCAGCCGTCAATCCGCTTCGGGACTACGTGGTGGACCAGATGATCTCGATGGCTACCGAGCAAGACATGGTGGTCGCCGTGCACACCGGCTATTGGGGCGATTTCCGAAACGTAAGCCCGCTTCACATGATCCCCATCCTGCAACGCCATCCCGACGCGAGGTTCGACATCTTCCACATGGGCTATCCGTGGCCAAGGGAGACCCTCATGCTCGGCAAGAGGTTCCCGAACGTGTGGCTGAACTTCTGCTGGATGCACGTGATCTCTCCGCGCTGCGCCGTCGCAACGCTGGACGAAGCCGTTGATGTGATTCCCATGAACAAGCTGCTGGCGTTCGGGGGAGACTACGGCCGCGCGGTGGAGCTGGTCTACGGCCACCTGACTATTGCGCGGGAGAATCTGGCCCGTGTGCTGGCGCGGCGCATCCTCGACGGGCAGTTCAGCGAGACGCAGGCGCTGGCGTTGGCCCGCAAGTGGTTCTGGCACAATCCAGTAGAACTCTACGCGCTGGACCTGCCTGCGCAGGACGGCTAACCTGCTCTTGAACGGCCTGCCAGGACAGACGCGAACCAAGGAGCGCGCCGGATATGGACTGGTTCTATAGCCTGAGCCCGGTGACGCAGGCGCTTGTCGCCACAGTGGGAACGGGGCTGGTCACGGCGCTCGGGGCGTCGCTGGTGGTGTTCCCCAAGAAGTTCTCACAGAAGTACCTCGACGCTTCGCTCGGGATGGCGGCTGGGGTGATGATAGCCGCCAGCTTCTGGAGCCTGCTGGCCCCGGCCATCGAGATGGCCGCGCAGTCAGAGACGTACGGCGAGGCGTACAAATGGATCCCGCCACTGGTCGGCTTCCTGCTGGGCGCGGTCGCTCTTCGCGCGATTGATCGGCTGCTTCCCCACCTGCACCCGGGCCTGGATGCCCCCGAGGGACTGCAGACCTCCTGGCAGCGGAGCACGCTGCTGGTGCTGGCTATCACGCTTCACAACATACCCGAGGGCCTGGCGGTGGGGGTGGCGTTCGGGGCGGCCGCGCACCTTACGGGCGCAGCCCAACAGGCCCAGATCGGCGCGGCGATAGCACTGGCCATCGGCATCGGCCTGCAGAACTTCCCGGAGGGCACAGCCGTGGCGCTGCCTCTGCGGCGGGAAGGAATGGGGCGACTGAAGTGCTTCTGGTACGGGCAGCTTTCCGGCGTTGTGGAACCGGTCGCAGGTGTGCTCGGTGCCTTTCTGGTGATAACGATGCGCGCAGTCCTCCCCTATGCGCTCGCTTTCGCCGCGGGCGCCATGATCTTCGTAGTGGCAGAGGAGATGATCCCCGAAGCACAGCGGCACAAGAACGTTCACCTGGCCACCGCAGGCGTCATCGCAGGCTTCGCCATAATGATGACGCTGGACGTGGCCCTGGGGTGAACCGGGAGGTCCCGATGGTACGCGCTGCAGTCATACCCGCGCCGAATCAACCGGTCCAGGTCAGGGAGTACCCCCGGCCGAAGCTGGAGGAAGGCGCCGCGCTCTTGCGCACGCTGTTCAGTGAGGTCTGCGGCACCGACCTCTATCTTCAGCAAGGACTCCTGTCCGAGACGCCGTATCCCTTGATCCCCGGCCATGCCAGTGTGGGCCTTGTGGAAGAGGTCCGAGGCCAGGTGTGCGACACGGAAGGACGCCCCCTTCTCGGCGGCGAGATGGTGACGTTCCTCGACGTGCACGGCACTTGCGGGAGGTGCTGGTATTGCCTCGTCGCGAAGGCCAGCACGCGGTGCCCCCATCGAAAGGTTTACGGCATCACCTACGGAGCAGACGAGGGCCTGCTGGGCGGCTGGAGCCAGTACGTATACTTGAAGCCCGGCGTGCGCATCGTTCGTCTGCCGGAGTCACTGGCGCCCGAGACCCTCATCGGCGCCGGATGCGGATTGCCCACGGCACTGCACGCCGTCGAACGGTCGGACATCCTGCTGGGCCAGACTGTTCTGGTTCAGGGCACGGGGCCGCTGGGACTGAGTGCGATCGCCCTGACCCGCCTGCGCGGAGCGTACAACATCATCGCCATCGGCGCCCCCGAAAGGAGGCTTCAAGCGGCTCGGCGGATGGGGGCCGACGTGTGCCTGGACGTCGAGAAAACGAGCATCGAAGAGCGGCGCGCCGCCGTCATGGATGCCACAGGGGGACGCGGCGTGGACGTGGCGATCGAGGCCAGCGGCAATCCGGCCGCCATACAGGAGGGCCTGGACCTGGCGCGCGATAACGGCCGCTACACCGTCGTCGGCCAGTACACGGACCACGGCCCGGTCCAGGTGAATCCTCACACACAGATCAACAAGAAGCACCTGGACATCCGCGGGGTCTGGGGCATAGATTACTCGCACCTGCACCGGTCGGTCCTGCTCCTGGAACGCTACAACGACCAGTTCCACTGGGAGGAACTGATCACCCACACCTTCGGGCTGGAGCAGGCGAACGACGCGCTGGCGGCCGTCCGATCCGGGCAAGCCATCAAGGCCGTCATCACGCCCTGGGGGGCGCAGGCAGAGGAAGTATAAGCTAAGCCAGCCGAGGCCCCAGGAGATAGTGGGCGCAGGGGACGAACGTGTGATAGGAGGCGCGTTATGGCCATTGTCGAGCGTTTCAGTCGCGCTGCCATCTGCGTGGCCATATGTCTGCTGCCATCATGTTGCTTTGGGAACAGGGAGTCCCAGATCATGTGGGTATCAAGGCATGATACGGTCGGGCGCATCATTGAGCTGGCGGGCGACGGGGTATGCCCCGCTGTTCCGGCCGGGCTTGTGCTGGAGCTATTCGGCCGACCCGATTTCGCGGGATCTCCCCGCGAGCTCCATGACCGTCTGTCTAATGACGCTTCGCCCGAGCATGTCATGGAGCGCATCTTCTTCCGCTTCCTCGTGGCTGTGGCTGGTCCCGAACGTGCTGCCACGACGCCGCGTTGCGCGTGGGCCGACTCGGGGGAGTTCCTGGACGCGTATCTGTGGCTCTACGATGCCAGTAAGCAGTTCGACAAGCCTTGGCGCAGTGGGTCGATGGCGCCGTACTACTACAGCCCCGTTTACTTCATTGATATGACCAGAGTTGCTGCCTTCGAACAGACTATGCTGCGGCACAGAGCAGTGCTGTTGCGTAATCCATAGCAACACACACGGGAACACCGTGAAGGAACAGACCCCGAACGCGGCCAGCGTTGCGAGAGCAGCACACGACGCGCGCCACCCCCTCACACGTTGTCCAGTGTGGGGCGCTGCCTCTTCGGGATCAGTGGGTCGTACTTGAAGCCCTTGGTGCCCTTCTTGAACTCATCCCGGATGCGCCCGAGGAGCTTCGCGTCAGTGACCAAGTCCCAGCAGACGCCGGCGAAGACCTGCGCCGCCGTCAGCATCCCGCGGTGAGCGAACGGCAGGTTGCTCTGCGCGGTGTACTCCCGGTGATGACCGCGCACACCTTTGGACACGCACGCCACGTTGAAGGCGCCGAGAGGCGCCAGCCACGAAACGCTGTCCTCGTCGCTCGACGCCTTCCCGGCCGTCTCGGAGATCTCAGTGTGCACGCCTTTTTCGAAGTCGGGTTTCTTGCCCAACTTCTTGACTCGGTCACGATCCGCCTGGGTCACTCGCGGAGCGCCCATCAGGACGAGGTTGTCCCGAACGAGTTCCCCCATCGGGCCGTTGCGCAACCTGCTGTAGATCCCCGTGATCTTCTTGACCCTCACCCTGGTTTCGGTAGCCATGGCGGCACCCTTGGCGCAGCGGATGAGGCGCCGAGTGATGTCGTCCACCTGGGCCCTGTCTACGGCCCGGGTGTAGTACCAGATCCTGGCGTACCCGGGCACCACGTTCGGCGCGTTTCCCCCCTCGCGAATGACGCAGTGCATGCGCACGTTGTCCGGCACGTGCTCGCGCAAGTAGTTCGCGGCAACGTCCATCAGCAGTGCGGCATCGAGGGCACTGCGGCCGCCCTCGGCCGATGCTCCGTGCGCCGTCTGCCCGTAGAACTCGAACACCAGCGAGTCAAGGGCCGAGCCACCGGCAGCCTTGACCCCTGTGCGGTTTCCGGGGTGCCAGGCCAGACACGCGTCAAGACGGCGGAACGCACCGTCGCGAGCCATGTAGACCTTGCCGGCCAGGGCCTCTTCGGCCGGGCAGCCCCAGTACACGACCCGGCCTCGCTTCTTCTGGGCCTCCAGCATTCGAGCCGCCGCGACCGCCCCAACCGCTGCGGCCACGCCAAGCAAGTTGTGACCGCAGGCGTGGCCATACGTGCCTTTCTCGAGTCCGCAGTCGGGCAGTGCATCGTATTCGCCCAGAAACCCGATAACGGGTCTCCCCTTCCCGCAGGTGGCCTTGAACCCCGTCGGGACGCTGGGGACCGAGAACTCCACCTTGAAGCCGCGGCCGGCCAGGTAGTCGGCGAGCAGCCGGGACGATTCCACCTCCTGCATGGGCGGTTCCGCAAGCTCCCAGATCCGGCTTGCCAGTCGCTTCGCCGTCCTTGCTTCGCGGGCCACGGCCTTCTTGACGGCCCTGCGCTTCGCATCCGATCTCATGACTGCCTCCAGGTCAGTGCCCTTGCGTCCATCTCCTCAGGCCGCTTGACGGCGATATTGTGCGCGCCACGCCGCCCATCGTCAACAGTCAGCAGACGGCGGACGGCAGGCTGGAGGCCTCAGACTGGAGACGGCAGGTACCGCACGTCTCCGGCTTCCGTAGCTTCAGCGAACGATGCTCCAGCCTCCAGCCTCCAGTCTCCAGCCTGCCGTCTGCGGTCTGCCGCCTCCAGCTTGTCCGACGCTGACTTGTTCCCCCGTTTGCTGTATAATTAAGCTCAAGAAAGCAATTGCATCGCTGTGGGGTGAGAGGTCGGAGGACGAATCCGTGAGACTGATGCGCGTCTGGATGTTATATGCGTTGGTGGCAGGTCTCACCCTCACTGCGCAAGGCAGTGGACGGACACTGCATGCGGCATCTGCAGCGGGCAACGAGGCGCCTGACTCCGACTTGCGTGCCACTCCGGTTAGCACCGTCCGCGCCTACATCGCGGAGTGTGCGGACCTGGCCGGAACGTTCTCGCAGGAAGAGAAGTCGCGTATAGGCGAGGGAACGCTTTTGCGCTGGTACTTGTTTGAAGGTCCTGTCTTCCAGAAGTATGGGAAGAGAAACCCGGTCCGTTTTTTCTCGCACATACGTTCAAGCTTCGCGGAAGAAGTATATTGGGACACCCGTTCGTTCTTCGACCACTGTCCCGTCATAGTGTCGATCGAGGAGTTAGAGTGTGCGGCGCCGACTGCCGTCGTCAAAACGCGACTGCGCTGGACAGATCAACTCGCTGGAGAAGACCCTGACGAGATTCATGACTACTACTTCTATCTCAGAAAACATGCCCCGAAGTGGTACATCGATTTCCTCCGCCGCAATCCTCCGGATGTAGCTGCGGAATACGAGTGT
>DAOVRD010000172.1 GCA_030628375.1 Planctomycetota bacterium | reverse complement strand
GTCGGTCATGGCGGCGATGACCAGGTTGCCCAGGCTCATTCCGGCGAAGGAGCCCTGCTGGAAACGATACTGGAAGAGCTGATTCAGGAGTCGCTCTCTTTGCCCTCGTTCGCTCAGCGCCACCAGGCAGTTGCGCGCATCGCCCGGCGGCAGGATGCCCAGTTCGTCCCGCAGCCTGCCGGAGGAGCGCCCGCTGTCGGTCACCGCAACAATGGCCGTCAGGTTCCTGCAATACGTCTTGCAGCCCTCCAGGATGATGGGCAGCCCGGTGCCCCCGCCGATAGCCACAATGCGGAGGGCCTCCGGCGGTTTGTTCACGTTGGCCAGACGCAGAATGGTGGGCACCTGGAACACCCCGGCTATCCGATAGTCCGGTCTCTCCCGGTCGTCCCGCGGTTCAAACGAGCTGAACCGACCCTTGAGCACCTGCGCCGTGGTCGCTCCCAGGTCGTTGCCGATGCGTATCTCCTCGTGCGGCCGGTCGCCCACGATCATGGCTTCGTCGGGTCGCAGGCGGTATTTCTCAAGCACGTACCGCACGGACTCGCTCATGATCTCGCCGCGGTCAACGTCCGTGATGATGATCTCGTCGAACGCGTCCTCCAGACCGAGAATCTTGATCTTGGCGGACTGCCTTCTGTGCACGCCGCTGGTCAGCAGGAAACAGCGGACGCCCTGGCCCCGCAGAAACTCCAGCGTCGGCTCCACGTCCGGGAACAGCGTTATGTCGCCCACTTCGTCGCTGTTGTAGGCGCGGTAGGCCTTCTCAATTGCCTCGTCGTCCAGGTCGTAGCCTCTGGCGATCTCGTCGAAGACCAGCGAATGCGGCCCGTACTGCTCGGCAAGCTCCCGTTGAAGGCCGACCGCCTCTTCCTCGGTCAGGGGCAGGCCCGCCTCGATCAGGGCCTGCGCGGCCCTGAGTCTCGATGTCCCCACCAGCATCCCCGTGCAGTCGTACAACGTGTCGTCAAGGTCGAATATGACGGCTCTCAGCGGTCCTGCCACTTGCTTCCTCTCTCTGCCCCGTTCACGTGTACCGCCCACCTATTCTAACAAAGCGGCGTGGCCAAAAAAAAGGCTTGCGTCCGTGGCAGACGATACGCGCCGCTCTTGGCCGGAAATACAACGACCTTAACAGGATGTACAGGATAAACAGGATCACAGAAAGACGGCAAACTATGGGAACGACAGCGACCGGCTGTTTTGAGGTACATGTCATCCTGTAAATCCTGTCTATCCCTTTCTCTTACTCTTACTCTTACTCTTACTCTTACTCTTCCTCTTCCTCTCCCTCTTCCTCTTCCTCTTCCTCTCCCTGGTGGCGCACCTTCCGCTTCTGGGGGTCGGTCACCATCGTCCCGGCATCATAGCCGATCCCCCGACCCGGGGTGTCCGATGAGGGCGCTCGGGACCTCAAGAACCGCTCGAACTGTCCGCCCTGCCCAAGACATCCAACAACGTCTTGCCCTGCGCTTGCCCCCATCGTCCGATACCTCCTTGCTTGAGTAGCCTCTACAAGGAGTTATCGGAAGAATCCACCCACAATTGAATGGCTCTGGTCCGTGCCGCAGGCCGCCCGGCGCCGCTTGCTCCGGTGAGCTTTGCAATCGGCATTGCGGCTGTTATGATACGGCGGGTCCCTCGAACCAGCGGGGTGCGGGTGAGAATGGGCGGCTCCTACGACGTCGTTGGGATAGGCTGTTGCGCCTTTGACATCGTGGTCGAGGTGAACCATATTCCGGGCCCGGATGAGAAGGCGCTGGTGCCACGTCTGCGCATGCAGGGCGGGGGCCTGGTGGCCACGGCCCTGGTCGCGGCGGCGCGCCTGGGCGGGAAGTGCGCCTACGTCGGCGCGCTCGGCGACGACTACTTCTCCGAATGTTGCATTGACGAGTTCGAGAAAGAAGGGATCGAGACGGGCTTCATCCGCCGGGTCGCGGGGGCTGCCGTGCTCACGGCCATCATAGTGGTTCAGCCTGCCACCGGTCAGCGGATGATCCTCTGCGCAGGCGAAGGGCGGGCGGCCGTCACGGCCGAGGACGTGCCGGAAGAGGTCGTTCGGACGGCTCGGGTCCTCCACACCGACACATTCGAGCCGGACGCTGCGGTCCGGGCGGCCCGGATCGCCAGGTCCGCCGGAGTGCCCGTGACGGTGGACCTCGAGTCCGGGGGGCCGGCGGCCGACAGGTTGCTGGGCGTGAGTGACTACGTCATCGTTCCGCTGTCGTTCGCAGAGCAACGTTACGGCTCGCCGGGCATGGCGGAAGCGGCCGGGGAGCTGTTCCGGGAGATTGCCCCCCACGGCGGCAAGGCGGCCGTCATTACGGACGGAACGAACGGTTCCTGGGCCGTATGGGAGGGAGGATCGCTGCGCCAGCCCGCTTATGGGGTTGAGGTCGTTGACACGACCGGCTGCGGCGACGTGTACCACGGCGCGTTCGCCCTCGGGGTTGCGCAAGGCTGGGACATCGAGCGCATCCTGCCGTTCGCGTCGGCGACCGCTGCTCTGAAGTGCAGGGAGTTCGGCGGACGTGCAGGGATTCCCACCAACGCCGAGGTCGAGGAATTCCTGCGCTCCGCGCAGCCCGTCAGCTAGAGATCGGGGCCATCGGAGGGCGCCTTTGGGCAGGAAACAAACCACCTACGTCTGCGCCGAGTGCGGCGCAACGTTCTATCGCTGGAGCGGGCGCTGCCCCAACTGCCAGCAGTGGGATACGCTGCAGGAATCACGCCCTGCCGTGTCCAGCAGGGACCAAGGGCGCGCGGTCGCGACCCCGTCGGTCAAATTGACCGAGATCGAGGTGGACTACAATGCGCGGATTCCCGTCAACATGCCGGAGTTCGACCGGGTGTTGGGCGGCGGGGTGTTGCCCGGCAGCACAATACTGCTGGCCGGGGACCCCGGCATCGGCAAGTCCACCATCCTGCTTCAGGTGCTGGGGAAGGTGGCCGCGCGCGGCGTCGAATGCCTCTACGTGAGCTGTGAGGAATCGCTTGGCCAGGTGAAGATGCGGGCCGGACGGATCGGCCTGGAGGAGTCTGCGCTCTCGGTGTCGGTCGAGAATGCCGTGGAGAACATCCTGGCGATTCTGGCGGCCGACAGGCCCCAGGTGGCGGTGGTGGACTCCATTCAACGCGTGGTTACGCGGGGCGTGGATTCGCCCGCGGGCAGCCTGAGGCAGGTCAGCATGTGCGCCACGGCGCTCACCGAAGCGGCCAAGGAGGCAGGCTGCGCGTTGTTCCTCGTCGGCCACGTCACCAAGCAGGGCATGATGGCCGGCCCGCGTGCGCTGGAACACCTGGTGGACACGGTCCTGTATTTCGACAGCGAGAAGTTCCAGTCGTTGCGCATCTTGCGGGCCGTCAAGAACCGGTTCGGCGCCATCAACGAGATCGGCGTCTTCGAGATGACGGGGCAGGGGCTCAGGGAGGTGCTCAACCCCAGCGAGCTGTTCCTGGCCGAGCGCGACCCCGCCGCCAGCGGCTCCGTTGTGACCTCTACGATGGAGGGCAGCAGGGCGCTGCTGGTTGAGATTCAGGCCCTTGTCGGCCCCGGCGCCTACAGCACGCCGGAGCGCAAGGTCACCGGCGTGGACTACCGGCGGTTCAGCATGATGATGTCGGTTCTCGAGCGGCAGGCGGGGATCGAACTGGGGCGGTCCGACGCCTTTGTGAACGTGGCGGGCGGTGTGCGAGTCTACGAACCGGCCGCAGACCTGCCCCTGGTGCTTGCGCTGGCATCGAGCTTTCGCAACCAGCCCTTTCTTGGCGGTGCGGTGGCGATCGGCGAGGTGGGGTTGGGTGGAGAGGTGCGGGCCGTCAGCCGCATTGAGGACCGCCTGAACGAGGCGGCCAGGCTGGGCTTCGAGCGCGCCGTCGTCCCTGCCGGGAATGCCAAAGCCGCCGCCCGCTGCATCAGCCAGGTGCACCCCGTCAGGAACCTGTTGCAGGCGACCAAGCTACTGGGTGCCGCATCTATGTAGCTCAGGCGCCCCCGCCTGAGTTCCGGCCATTCCCATCCGCCGCAGCCGAGGGCGGCTGCGCTACATTACGAGCCGAGCCTCCGTCGCTCCTACCGGAGCTATGGAGCCCAGGGGGCGGCTGCGCTACATTACGAGCCGAGCCTCCGTGCCCCTACGGCAGCGCGCCTGCGTGCCTTGCCCCCGCAGCCCTGGGCACGGCGTTCCGTTCTGCCCTGGCGAGAGCGTTGAAGCCCGGGCCTGACAGGGGGCTCGCGGGACGGTGCTGGCTGCTGCAAGGTTGACTTCTGCCATGTTTCGTGTATCCTTGAGGGCCTGACGGTGCCTGCGTGAGGACGCTCTGCCCAGGTGGTGGAACCGCGCGTGCCGGCAGGCAGCGACGATGCTTCGCGGGTTCGTGTCGGCCCGTTTTCGCCTTGGACGGGGGTTCCATTGGCTGGCGAGGATGCCTTCCAGTACCGGGACGGAGAGCTGTTCTGCGAGGAAGTCCCCGCCAGGCGGATTGCGGAGCAGTACAGTACTCCCTGCTACGTCTACAGCGCCCGATCCTTTGTGACGCGCTACCGCCGCATCCGGGATGCGTTCGCCGCCTGCGACCCGCTGGTGTGTTTCTCAATGAAGTCCTGCGGGAACCTGTCCGTCCTGAAGCTTCTGGCGGGGGCGGGCAGCGGGTTCGACGTGGCCAGCGGCGGCGAGCTGTACAAGGTTCTCCTGGCAGGGGCCGACGCGCGGAAGACCGTTTTCGCGGGGGTCGGAAAGACCTCCGGCGAGATTGAGTACGCGCTCAAGCAGCGTATCTTCATGTTCAACGTGGAGTCTCGCGCTGAGCTGGCGTGTATCAACGATGTGGCAAGCCGGCTGGGCGAGCGGGCCACGGTAGCGATCCGCGTCAATCCTGACGTTGAGCCCCACACGCACGAGAAAATTGCCACTGGCAAAGCAGAGGCCAAATTTGGTATAGATATAGGCCAGACAGAGGACCTTGTGGCCGACGCCGCGGACTGGGCCGGCACGGACATCAGGGGAGTGCATTTCCACCTGGGCTCGCTCATAAGCAGCGTCGAGCCGTATGTGGCGGCGCTGGCGAAAATTGTGGGCCTGATCGAGCGGCTCCGCAGCGCCGGCTGCAACGTGGACCGTCTGAACATTGGCGGCGGCTTCTGTGTCTCCTATACGGGTGAGGAGGTGACAAGCGCCGAGGAATATGCAGCGGCGGTCCAAACTTATCTTGAAAAATCTGATTGTAAGGTTATCATTGAGCCCGGCCGTTACATAGCTGGTAACAGTGGACTGCTGCTGACACGGGTGATTTACCGCAAAGAGACGGAGTCGGGAAAGCGATTCGCTGTCTGTGACGCGGCAATGACGGACCTGATCCGGCCGACTCTGTACGGTTCGTTTCACAGGATCTGGCCGGTGCGCAGTGAAGCGGGTTTGCCGGAAGTTGTGCGACCGGGTAAGAACCCGGTTGGCGCCGCTTCGGCCGAAGTAGTGGATGTGGTCGGAGGGGTGTGCGAGACGGGCGATTTCCTGGCGAAGGATCGCGCACTGCCGCCGTTGAAGGAGGGCGAGTTGCTCGCCGTCTTTGATGCCGGGGCTTACGGCTTTGCTATGAGTTCGAACTACAACGCGAGGCCGCGGGCCGCCGAAGTGCTTGTTGAGGGCGGCGAGTGCAGGCTCGTCCGTCGCAGGGAGACTTATGAGGGCCTGGTCAGGTTGGAAAAGGAGTTCCTGTGACGGCTGGCGGTTTGGCTGCAATGGGCAAATAGATCGTCGTTGGCGGCAATCCGGCGGGTGGTGTTGTGGCCGTCGGCGCTGCCGGGGAAGTGACGAGTTCTCTGGGATCGTATGTATGCCTGCCTCATGATGAAGGAGTCGCACATGTGGACGCGAGCTAACCGGTGCGCAATCGCAATGGCATTGGTCGTGGTGTTCTCTGCTGGCCTTCTCGGTACGGTCTCTGCGCAAGAAGGTGAGCAAGCGATACTTGATACCTTCAAGAGGGGCATCACGCTGTACGAGACCGGGGAATACGACCAGGCCAAGGAGGCCTTCGATCAGGTTCTGGCGCAGCAGCCAGGCATGCAGACCGCGTTGAAGATGCGCGACATGGCCGAGCTTGGACAGTTCGTCCAGATGAGGGACGACGAGAAGCTCGGCCCGGAGGCGAGGCAGATACTCGACCTGATGATGCGCGCAGTGCGCGAAACGAGACGGACGGTCGAGTCGCCCGAACGGCTGGTGGGGGACTTCCAGTCGCCCGACCTGGCCGTGTACGGAAAGGCCATGGTGGAGCTGAGGGGCCACGGGCCGTACGCCGTTCCCCACGTTGTGCACCTCCTGGCGATCGAGGAGCCCGGCAAGCAAAACATTGCGGGGCGGGCGATCTCTCTGCTGGCCGGGACGCACAAGGACGCGTGTCTGCCCCTGGTCCGTGTGCTGCAAGGGACCGACAACGAGCTTCTGAAGAGCCAGGTGGCCGGCGTCCTTGGGCAGATCGGCGACCGCAGGGCCGTGCCGGCGTTGGTGTCGGCCTGGGAGGATGAGGGCTTGCTCGGTGCGACCAGACGTGCTGCGGCGCGTGCGCTGGAGAGCGTCACGGGCCGGTCCGCCGCGGAACTCGGCACGGCGGTGGCGCAGTACGTGGCCCTTGCTACGGCCTACTTCGAGGAGGATAAGGCCGTGGTCAGGCATACGTACGGCCTGACCGCTGACGTCTGGGAGTGGGATGCGGCCGGCGCCGCGCTTGCGGACAAGGTGGTCTACGAGGAAGTGCCCGCTTACCTCTACTACCAGCGAATGGCCACCGAGATGGCGCTGGAGGGCCTGCAGGTGGATCCTGCTAATCTGGACCTGCAGGCGGTCCTGGCTGCGTCGCTGGTGCGCCAGTTGGCCCTCTGCGAGTTCTTCAAGTCGACGGACGTCCGATTCGGCGGGCAGGGGGTGGCACAGGAGGTGTGCGACGACGCTGCCGGCCGGGCCGCAGAACTCGCAGTGGAGGTGCCCGTTGTCCTCTCGCTCCTTGAGTCGCCGGTGCTTGCCAGTGCGCTGCAGATGACGCTCAAGGCGGGGGACGGCGCGGCCGCCCTGTTCCTGGTCAGGACTCTCGGCGGGAAGCTTGCCGCGGCCGGGCCGGCGCCGCCGGACGCCGTGACGATTCGGGCCCTGATCGACGCGCTGGATTCCGGCGACAAGGACGTCCGGTATAATGCGGCCATCGTTCTGGTGTGCTCGTGCCCGACGGGAGAATGCGGCGCGGCCGACCGGATCACGCAGGTGATCAGCGCGGCCTTGAGGGCCGCTTCCACCCGGAACGCGCTGGTTGTCATGGATGACCTTCAGATGCGCAACACGCTGGGTGCCGTGGTGCGCGGCGAAGGAGTCGCCACCACGGAGGCCACGGTGGACGAGGAGCGCATAGAGTCGGTGCTCTCGCTCCAGCCCTCAGTGGACATCGTATTCCTGTCTGGCAACGCGCCGGAGCACACCTTCAAGAAGATCATGGCGCTGCTGTCGGGCGATCCCCGCACCAAGGCCGCGCCGGTCTACGTCGTGGTGGATCCTGGGGAGCCGAGTGCCGAGGTGTCGAAGTACGCGGGCATCGAGGAGGTGCTCTTGCCGGACGACCTGCGGGCGGCCAAGCTGCAGCCCATCCTCCAGGAGAAAGTCCTCAGCGAGAGCCGTTCCGCCTTCACCGAGGAGGAGGAAGCAGTCGTACTCCGTGCCGCGCAGGCTTTGCAGGCGGTCGCGCCCCTGCGCACGGAGTATGAGTTGCAGACCCTCGCGCCGTCCCTTGTCAGGGCACTGATCGGCTACAGCGAGGAGGTGACCGCGGTGGCGGCCGGTTGTCTGGCGGGGTTCGGTTCGGAGGCGGCTATCGAGCCGCTGAGTCAGATCGTGGCCGGAGAGGCGTCCGTTGGGGTCAAGGTGATTGCTTGCCGCGCCCTGGCCGCCGTCTTCAAGCGAACGCGGGCCGAGGCGTCGGAGACCGTGGCTGCCGTGCTGAAGGACGCGCTGGCTGCGGATGAGCAGGAACTGAGGGAGGCCGCGGCCGAGGCCCTGAGCGTGGCGGGCCTGGACTGGGGCGAACTCCTTCTGCTGCTCCGCCAGGAAGGACTGGCAGGGAAGTAACGCCGGGAGCATCGAGTATCCAAGGGCGGCCGGAGGCATTACGGTGCTGGCCGCCCTTTTCTCTGTACAAAAGGCAGGTCGGCTGATGCTGAAGTCCATCAATGTCTGGTCGCTGAAAGACAACGAGAGCCGCGAAGCCGATTCTCTCCTCGGCGAGGCCCGCGAGCACGGCTTCGACGGCATTGAGCTGGCCGTCGGCACCAAAGGTCTCCTTACGCCCGAAAGCACCGAGACGGACTGCAAGGCGCTCGTTGCCACGGCCGCGGATCGGGGAATGCAGATATGCAGTCTTGCCAGCGGCCTGGGGTGGCAGTTTCCCCTCTCGGCGGAAGACCCGGGCGTCAGGCAGAAGGGCGTGGCGATGGTGGACAAGAGCCTCCGCATTGCATCGTGGCTTGGGGTGGGCGCACTGCTGGTCGTCCCCGGCAAGCTGGCCTCCCTGGAGGGCGACGCCGAGGACCACGTGCCCTACGACGTCGCGTGGGAACGCATGAGGGAGG
>DAOVRD010000005.1 GCA_030628375.1 Planctomycetota bacterium | reverse complement strand
CATGGCAAAATTCGCCGTCTATTTCGTCCCGCAAGGCAGGTTCTATGATCTGGGGTCGAGCATCCTGGGCTACGACCTTCGGTCGCCCATAAGACGGGACCTGGCGCGGCCGGAAGTGCGCGAGCGACTGCAGGGATTCGCCGAGGATTGGACGAGCCGGTGCAAACAGTACGGCTTTCACATGACGATCACCGACTCGATGACCTTCCGGATGGGGGACATTGCGCAGATCGAGCACGAGATAGAGGACATCCTGGCGTGCTTCAGTCCAAGGAGCCCTTTCACGCTGACGGCGGAGGAGGATTTCGTAGATTTTTTCGGGCCCGACAAGAGCGCCGTTGTCTTGAAATACGCCGCCAGCGAAGCGCTGAAGATCCTCCACGCGGTCCTTGTGGCTCGTCTTCATCCGTACGCCCTGGAGTCCGGCTTCCTCCGGGTTTACCTGAAGAACCAGGAGAGATTCGCTGAGGAGGCCTGTCACGTTGCCAGGATCAAGAAGTTCTTCAGCCCGACCATCTTCGACAGCTACGCGCCGCACTTCACGCTGCTGGACCCGTATACGGGCGAGGATCGCGAAGGGCTGATGGAAGTCCTCGGTCGCGTTTTCGGTGAGTTCGAGCAGATCACAGTGTCCGGTGTGTGCCTGCTTCTCCAACTTGCCCCCGGTCAGAACTGGATCATTTACAGGGAGTTCAGCAGATAGGGGGGCCTGTCCCGTCACGGCGGGCGTTGCCCGGCATCGGGCAGCCGTTCGTTGCGAGGTGCAATCGTGGAGGATCTCCAGAAGCTCAGGCGGAAGCACGTCTGCTCGGCCCGGCGCATCGTGGTCAAGGTCGGCACGAACATGCTGGCCGCAGCGGGTCCGCCCTACGGCGGACTGGACGACAAGCGCGTCGGCGCCATTGCCGAGCAGGTTGCGTCCCTGGTCAAGGGCGGCCGACAGGTGGCCCTGGTGACCAGCGGCGCCATAGGCTGCGGCATGTCGGAGCTGCGCATGCGCAACCGTCCCGTCGCGCTGCCGCTGAGCCAGGCTGTGGCCAGCGTGGGGCAAGGGGTCCTGATGGCGTGCTATGAGCGTCACTTCCGCCGTCACGGCCTCCACGCCGCTCAGGTGCTGCTGACTCACGAGGATTTCGACAACCGCGAGCGTTACCTGAATGCCTCCAACACCCTCCACGCCTTGTTCGATCTGCCCTGTGTCCCCGTCATCAATGAGAACGACACGATCAGCACCGAGGAAATCAAGTTCGGGGACAATGATCGCCTGGCCGCGCTGGTGACGCATCTGATCCGCGCCGAGCTTCTGATCTTGCTGACCTCGGTTGCGGGGCTCTACCTGGAGCGGCCCCGCGGCGGCTCGCCAGGGAAGATCGTCGAGGTTGTGGAGCGCGTTGACCAGGACATTGAGAAGCTGGCGTACGAAGGGACGTCGCTGTCCGGCGTAGGGGGGATGAGGAGCAAGATCGAGGCGGCCAGGGTGGCCACGGAGGCCGGCGAGGGCGCGCTGATAGCCGACGGACGCGACCCGGTGATCCTGCGCAAGATCATGGCCGGCGAGCTCGTTGGCACATTGTTCCTGCCCAGGGCCGGACGGCTGAAGAGCTACAAGCGCTGGATTCGGTTCACCAGCCGACCGCGCGGCAGCCTGCAGGTGGACGCCGGGGCGCGCACTGCGTTGGTCGAGAGGGGCAAGAGCCTGCTGCCCAGCGGGATAAAGGGCGTCGAGGGCGATTTCAAGCGCGGGGACGTGGTCCGCATCAAGGGGCCGAAAGGCGAGGAGTTCGCGCGCGGACTCTCGAACTACGCCGGCGAGGAGGTCCAGCGGATCAGAGGCTGCCAGACCTCGCAGATCGAGGAGATCCTCGGCTACAGCTACTACGACGAAGTCGTGCACCGGGATAACCTGACCTTGCTCGAATAGATGTCAGATCGTCCGGCCGACCGCTGCGGCCACGGGGCGGAGCTCCTTCATCAGTTGTGTGAATCCTTCGCGGGTCAGCGACTGCTGACCGTCCACGAGCGCCCTTTCCGGGTTGGGGTGCACCTCTATCAGCAGCCCGTCGGCGCCGCATGCCACGGCGGCCTTGGCCATCGGAGGCACCAGGCTTTGCCGGCCCGTGCCGTGGCTGGGGTCGGCGATGACGGGCAGGTGCGTGACCTCCTTCAGGTGGGCCACGGTGCTCAGGGACAGGGTGAAGCGCGTGTGCGTCTCGAAGGTCCGGATGCCGCGGCAGCACAGGATCACCTGGCTGTTCCCCCCCTTCATGATGTACTCGGCGGCCAGCAGCAGCTCGTCCACCGACGCGCTGATGCCGCGCTTGAGCAGGACGGGTTTGCCTATCTTGCCAAGGGCCTTCAGGAGCATGAAGTTCTGCATGTTGCGTGCGCCGACCTGGAGCACGTCGGCGTACCCGGCCACCAGGTCCACGTGCTCCACGCCCAGCACTTCGGTCACGATGGCCAGGCCCGTATGCTTGCCGATCTCGTGCAGGATCTTCAGGCCTTCTTCCTCCAGGCCCCCGAAGGAATGCGGGCTGGTGCGCGGCTTGTAGGCGCCGCCCCGCAGGCCCACCGCGCCGGCCCGCTTCACGGCTTCGGCGGTGTCGAGCGTGCTGTCGAAATCCTCCACAGCGCACGGACCGGCGATGACCTGCACCTTCTGCTGGCCGATGACGCTGCCGTTGATCCGCACGGGCGTGGCTCCCGCGGAGGCCTCCCGGCTGGCAAGCTTGTATGGGCTGAGTATCGGAATGACCCGCTCCACGCCCGGCGAGGCCAGCCAGCCGTTGATGACCTGCTCCCGCTTGTCGCCGATGGCAGCGATTACGTTGCGGCTCTCTCCACGCAGGAGGATGGCTTCCAGTCCGGCTGCTTCAACTCTTTCGATCACATTCTGGATGTTCTCCTGGGTGGCGGCCGGTTCCATTACGATAATCATTGCACTGCCTCCTTTTCCCTGCTGCCGGGCACAAAAAAAGCCCCGAAGTCGGCTGACTTCGGGGCCTACGCAGTTCGTCTCAGGTCTGCAAGCTATCTGCCCGTTAGCCGGCCTCCCCTTCGGAGCCGAAATAGAAATAGAAGAACGCACGCTGCCCGCTGACTGCGCAAGTGCAGCCCCGGACCGTTACTTGCGGAATGCCGATCGTGCGTTCGTCCATTCGGGTCAACTCCGGACGGGAGACTGAGGCCTTCGAGCTAACCAACGATGATACCGGCGGCGGCTCGTCTTGTCAAGCTTCCACTCCGCGCCTCGCAGGTCAATTCATCCCGCCAGGTCTTCCAGAAGCTGCTTCACGGTCTTGTGCAGGATGGGGTGGACCACATCGGGTGCGATCTCACAGAGCGGCTCGAGGACGAAGAGCCTCTTGTGCAGCAAGGGGTGAGGAACCTGCAATTCGGGGTCGCTCACAATCTGGTCGCCATAGAGAAGAAGATCGAGGTCCAGCGTGCGCGGCCCCCACCGGACGTCGCGTTCGCGGCCGAACCGATCTTCGATCTGCTGAAGGACGCCCAGCAACTCGCGCGGGCTCAGGGCGGTGCGCCGCCCCGCCGCCGCGTTTATGAAGGGGCCCTGCGGGGGACCGCCCACCGGTTCGGTCTCGGCGAAGCCAGAGACCTGCGTCACGGTCACGCCGCCACGGCCGGCCAGGTCCTGGAGCGCCTGCCGCAGCGTCTCTTCCCTAGGGCCGAGGTTCGAGCCCAGTCCGATGTAGGCCGTCAATTCCACGTTCGCCCAATGAGCCGGTCGGGCCGGCGCTGCGGCTGTTGCATCCGATCTGTCGGTGCCGCGTGTCCCGGTGCCCGGTGAGAGCGGAGCGGGTTAGTTTGCGCCCCTGGTTCCGAGTTGCTATCATAGCCGAGATGCGCTCGTCCGAGCAAACAATGCGGGGGCTGGTGCCCATGATCCCCGATGACCGCGTCTACACGAAGAACCATGAATGGATCAGGCCCGACACGGCATTCGTGGAGTTGGGGCTCACCGAGCCCATTCTGCGCAAGCTGCGGCCTCTGATCTCGATCGAGCTGCCGGATGCCGATGACGAGCTCATGGTGGAGCTGCCGTTCGGCGAGCTGGAAGGAGTGGCCGAGACCTATCAGCTCTACCCGCCGGCGGAGGCCAGGATTATCGAGGTCCACGATGAGTTGGTCTGGGATCAAAAGAAGCTGCTCACTGATCCATACGGGGCCGGTTGGTTGCTGAAGATAAGGGTCTATGATCCGCGCGCACTGGACCGTTTGCTGAAGGCGGAATCCTATCGCGAGTTCTGTATCGAGGACCTGGGAGAGGAATTCGTGGATGAGTGAGAAGGCGTACAGGGTTGGCGTCGTCGGTGCCGGGATGGTGGGCGACCGACTTGTGGCCGGGCTCGAGGAGCGGCACTTCCCGCTGGAAGAGCTGCGCATCATGGCTACTTCGGCCCGCAAGCAGGAGATGGCCGGGCGCCAGCGGGACGTCATAGCGGCCTCGCCGGAGGCGTTTGACGGGCTGGACATCGCCCTCTTCGCCGGCACGGAGGGTGAGAGCGGCGCCAGCGTCCGCTTCGGCTGGCAGGCCGCCGACAAGGGCGTCTTCGTCGTTGACAACGGCGGCGACTTCAGAATGGACGCGCGCGTCCCCCTTGTGGTGCCCGAGGTGAACGCCGAAGCCATGCGCCGGCACAGCGGCTTCGTTGCCAACCCGAACTGCAGCACCGTCCAGATGGTCATGGTCCTGGCGCCGTTGCACGGGGCCGCCTCGCTCCGGAGGGTTGTGGTCAGCACTTACCAGGCGGTCGGCGGCACGGGCCGGTCCGGCGTCCAGGCGCTTGCGGAGCAGAGAAAGGCCGCTGCGCACGGCGGCCCGATGGACCTTGGCCCCTACCCACACGCCATTTATGACAACGTCATCCCCCAGGTGGGCGGCCTCAATGAGCATTTCCCCGGGTATTACAGCGAGGAGGTCAAGATGATCCGGGAGACGCGGAAGATCCTGGGCCGCCCGGACCTGCCTATCACGGCCACCTGTGTGCGTGTGCCGGTCGCGAACGGCCACAGCGAGGCCATAAACGCCGAATTCGAACGGCAACTGTCCGCCGAGGAAGCCAGGGAAATCCTCTCCCGGTTCCCCGGCGTTGTGGTTGTGGACGATCCTGCTGCGTCGCGGTACCCCCTGGCGGCGGATGCCGGCGGGCAGGACGCCGTGTTCGTGGGCCGCATTCGCGAAGACCCGTCCAGCCCGAACGCGTTGGACATGTGGTGCGTTTCGGATAACCTGCTGAAGGGGGCGGCCCTGAACGCTGTGCAGATCGCCGAGAAGGCCGTCGAGATGGGCCTGATTTGACGCGCTGCCCCCCCGCTCGGAAGGAGCGCGAAGATGGCTGAGGCCGCCGGCCAGTCGGGTCAGGGCCGTCTGACCATCAAGCTGCCCCACGAGCTGGCCCCGTCCCCGGAATGGGGGAGCGAGAAGTTCCTGGTCTTCGACGCCATAAACGACGGGCCGTACATGGCTGATGTTGAGTGTCTCTTCGTCCAGGACGACGTGGAGATGCGCGTCAGAGTGGGGATCTTCCCGGGCCTGTTGACGCGGCTCGTTGTGCCCCTGCAATACCTGGAGTCGCAGGTCGTCATCCCGGGGCGCACGCCCCACCGCTTCAAGTGCGTCTGTTCCGGCGGTCCGGTAGACCCCGCGAAGGTCACGTCGGCCCGGTTGGCGGGCCTGATGGTGGGGGGTGAGGCGGCGATCCGCATCTCCGAGCCGCAGCTCACCGACAGCATGCCCCAGGAGTGGCCCAAGGCCCGGTATCCGATAGTGGACGAGTTGCACCAGTGGTCCGAGCGTGACTGGCCCGGCAAAGCCCTTTCGCTGGATATCGCGGCAGAGATGTTGACCGAGGAGATGTTCTCTAGCGAGTTCTCGGCTGACGACGAGTTGAACCGGTGGGGCGGCTGGACGCAGAAGCAGTTCGAGGCGACCGGCTTCTTCCGCACCGAGCACGACGGCCAACGTTGGTGGCTGGTGGACCCGGACGGATGTGCTTTCTACAGCGTTGGGGTGGATTGCATTCGGCCCAATTGCGAGGTGGACACTCAGGGCAACGAAGACCTCTTCGTGGATCTGCCGGACAAGGAAGGTCCGCTGAACCATCTGTGGACTTCGCGGGGCGACGGCCAGAGGACCCTGTTCGACGGCATGCGTTACAACCTGATGCGGGCGTTCGGCGACGACTGGTTTGACAAATGGATGGAGCTGTGCAGGGAGAGAGTCGTGAAATGGGGCTTCAACACCGTGGGGAACTGGTCCCATCCGGACTTCTGCGCCCTCGCCGGGCTGCCCTACGTGATGCAACTCCTGGACTTCCCGACGACGGAAAAGAGGATCTTCCGCGATTTCCCCGACGTTTTCTCGGACGAGTACGTGCAGAACAGCCGCCACTTCGCCGGGCAGCTCGCGCAGATAGGCGACGATCAATACCTGGTAGGCTATTTCCTGCGCAACGAGCCGCACTGGGCGTTCGGCGCGTACAACCTGGCCGAACGCATGCTTGTCCAGGCCGGGCCGTCCGCCTCGCGGGACAGGCTCGTGCAGTGGCTCAAGGAGCGCCACGGCGACGTCGGGGGGCTGAACGGGGCCTGGGGCACGGCCTTCCCCGACTTTGAGACGTTGGCTGCCGCCGCGGTCCCGGAGGACCGATTGACCTCTGAGGCGGCGCGCGCCGACCTCGGCGAGTTCAACCGGATGATGATCGAGCAGTACGCCCGCGTGCCGAGCGAGGAATGCAAGCGTGTGGACCCCAACCACCTGAACCTGGGACTGCGCTACGCCTGGCTTGCCCACGAAGACCTGCTGGCGGGGGCCGAGGTCTTCGACGTGTTCAGCATCAACTGCTACGAGGACAAGCCCGATGCAGAGGTGATCGAGCGCTGCTCGAAGGCTGTGAACGCTCCCGTGCTGATCGGCGAGTTCCACACGGGAGCGCTGGATCGCGGGCTGCCGGCGGGCGGGCTGCGCACGGTGGTGGCACAGCGTGAACGTGCCGAGTCATATCGCTATTACGTGGAGCACGGGGCCGCGATTCCCGCCCTTGTCGGGACGCACTACTTCCAGTGGAACGACCAGCACGTGGTGGGACGCTACGACGGCGAGAACTGGCAGATCGGCCTCGTTGACATCTGCCAGAAACCACACGAGGAGATCGTCTCCGCGGCCAGGCGTAGCCACGCTCGGATCTACCGCGTCGCCCCGGGCCAGATTCCTCCCTTCTATCAACTGCCGCGCGCCATTCCGGTAGAATGAGACGCGGCCCTCGCCGCCGAACGTATCCGGCCCTTCAGGGCGCGTCGCAATGGGCGTTCTTGCGGGCGAGGTCCCCGGCCAGTGACGCCGTGGACCGTCGTAGAGGGCCGCACTTCGGGAGGTACGAGCATGGACGTAATGGACGGAATGCAGATCGAAGAGATCGTCTGCATCTACATGGAATACGGGGACGATTTCCACGAGTGCATCGAGGAAGCGGCGCGCGAGAAGGACATCCGGACCGGTGCGATACTGAGCGGCATCGGCACGTTCGACCGCGCCCGCATTCACCACATCGTGCACACGGAGTTCCCGTCTGAGAACAGGTTCGTGGAGATCGAAGGGCCGGTCGAGCTGTGTTCGGTTGACGGCATAATCACCGACTATATGCCGCACATGCACTGTACGATGGCGCTGCGCGGCAACGAGCTGTTCGCCGGCCACCTCGAACCGGGCTGCAAGGTGCTTTACCTGGCCGAGGTCGTCATCGCCAGGTTAACCGGCAGGGAACTTGAGCGGGACACACACCCGGAGCTGGGCACGCCGCGCCTCAGGTCGAAGTGATCCGAGCGAGCGCGCCTGTCCGGGCTTGAGCTTCCCCGGTGGGGATTCTGTCTATGTCGCGGGAACCGGGCGGAGAGCGGGGCATCTTCAGTTCCGTGCCGTCGGAGTACCGCAGGCGCGGCTACCGCCACACGGCGAGTTGGGTGTTCTACGGGGCCTGTTTCTCCATCGCCGTCGGGCAGGGGCCCTTCGTCATTCGCCAGTTGGGGGGTTCGGCGCTTCAGTGCCTGCTTGTGAACTACGGGCTGGGCCTGCCGCTGCTTTTCGCACTCGTGTGGGTGCCGTTCCTGGAGAAGCGCAACCCCGTGCGGCTGACCGGGCTGCTGTTGGGCCTGGGCGGGCTGCTGGTCGTGTTCAGCGCACTGGCTCGGAGCACCTGGTCGCTGGCGCTCGTGCTGGCCGGTGGGATGGCCCTCAGTGCCATTTCGCAGCCCGCCCTCGGCACTGCGCTTGCGCAGATCTATCCCACCCGCTGGCGCGGCAAGCTCCTGGCCCTTCCCAACACGGCTGCCATGCTGGCTCGTGTGCTGTGCCTGGTCCTGGTGGGCCGCTTGCTGAGGCAGGATATCGGCCTCTTCCGCTGGGTTTTCCCGGCGGCCGGCGTGTCCCTGATCGTCAGCGGCGCGCTGTTCCGGGGAGTGCGCGGCAGCCGCGGCGTCCGCAGTGACGCCGAGGGGCAGACGCGCTTCTCTGCATCGGCTCAGGTCATGGCGGCCCTGCGTGCGACGTTCCGCAACAGGCTGCTCCTGGTCTTTCTCATCGGCTATTTCATCACCACGTGCGGCGCGGTGGCCTATGCCAACGTGCTGCCCCTTTTTGCCAGGGACCAGTTGGGGCTCACGACGGCGCAGTGGGGCTACGCGCGCGCTGGGTTCATGGCGGCGATGCTGGTGAGTTTCACTTTCTGGGGCATCTTCCTGGACCGGTTTGGCGCCGCGCTCACCGTTGTGCTCGCGTGGACCCTTCAGTGCGCCGTATTCGTCCCGATGTTCTTCGTGAAGAGCTGGCCTCTCTTCTTCTTTCTGGTCGCCGCACGGGGGCTGTTTCAGGCGGGCAATATGCTGGCCTTCTTCCCCATGGTCATGCACTTCACCCACTCATCGGAGACGGCCCGCGGCATGGCCCTGCACTTCTCCCTCTGGGGCCTCCGCTGGATACTGATGGCCAGCGCCGTCGTGTGCATCGTTGACAGGGGCCTGTTCCCCATGCGATACGTGTTTCTATTCACCGTGGTGCTGGTCGTCGTGGGCCTGGTCATAATGGTCTGGGTCTGGTGGCGCGACTGCGCGGCCAGGTCGGCCTCCGCCGTCTGATCTGGAGCACGCTCGGTGGGGCGGGGCTGGCATCCTCGGGGCCATCACATCCCGGTCTCCCGTGGTATCCGCTATGCCTCACCCGCTTAGCCCTTGATTGCGCGGCTGATGGATGCAATGATCACCCTGAGGCCCCTGTGCCCGGCGAGGTGGTTGTGGGCTGCAGGTTGCGCAAACGCGGCGGAAAGGATCCCCTGCCTCCCCTTGGTGTCGAAACCTTTCTGGAGATGATAGTGGAGCAGCGCAGAAAATCATGATTACGGCGGGAATAGACATCGGGTCGGTGGCGACGAAAGCGGCCGTGGTGCGCGACGGCCGGCTGATAGGCAAAGCGATGCTCAGGAGCGGCACCAACCCCAGGAAGGCAGGCGAGCAAGTCTACTTGCAGGCGCTGGAGGAGGCCGGGATGGCGGGGCGCGATTTGCCGTGCGTGACTACCGGATACGGTCGCGTGACCGCCCAGACAGGTGCACGAACCATCACCGAGATCCTCGCGGCAGCCCGGGGCGCCAACCACGTGGCCCCCGACGTGGACGGCGTCATAGACCTGGGAGGGCAGGACACAAAGGTCATACGCCTGGGGACGGGTGGAACTGTCGCCGATTTCGCAATGAATGACAAATGCGCCGCGGGCACGGGGCGGTTCCTGGAGCTTATGGCTTCGGCTCTGGGAGTGGACCTGGACAGGCTGAGCAGCCTCGCGGAGGCCGCGACTAACCCGGCCCGGATGAACTCGACCTGCGCGGTCTTCGCCGAGAGCGAGGTGGTGTCGCTGATCGCGCGCAGCGTGCCCGAAGCTGACATAGCAGCGGGGCTGTTCGCCGCGATAGCGTCCCGGGTCGCGTCGCTGGCCGCGCACATCGGCTGGGCCTCCCGCTACGCATTCATTGGCGGCGGTGCCAACAGCCCTGCCCTGAAGAAGGCGCTGGAGGCGACGCTGGACAAGGAACTGCTCGTGCCCGAGGATCCGCAGTTCGTGGTTGCCCTGGGCGCTGCGCTCACGGCGGCCCAGTCCTGACCGGCCGCTGTCCTCGCGCAAGTTTGGATCAAGCATGAGTTACCGCATCGGAATGGACACCATCCGCCTGAAGCCGACCGAGCGGCTGGCGCACACCGAGTACTGCAGCAACGATGCCCTGATGCGGGCCGTGACGGGGCTGGACCCGCTCAAGGATGACGGCGCCCGGAGACTCTTCAACGACGCATGGCAGTTGGACTTCCTGTGGATGACGAACGACGGAGCGATCCCGTGGGCGCAGCGCGGGCGCACGACCGACATGGGCCACGCGGAGTTCCTCGAAGGGGGTCGGGACAAGCGGGAAAGCCGCCACTGCCCGTTCTCGTCCGTTGACCAGGTGTGGGAGTTCGACGCGGTGGAGGAATATGGCCTGCCGGATTCCGACGAGCTTGTCCGGTACTACGAGCGGTGGCATCGGGACACGCAGGCCGCCAATCCCGAACAGGTCTGTCCGGGAGGCTACTACAAGACCCTGGTGTCGGGCGCCATCGAGGCGTTCGGGTGGGAAATGCTGCTGACGGCCGCCTCCGACCAGGACAAGTTCGAGCGCGTGCTCGACAGCTTCTTCCGCCTGAGCATGCACCACTACCGGGCGTGGTCTCGGACCTCCATCGAAGTGTTCATGTGCCACGACGACATGGTCTGGAGCGAGGGCCCGTTCGTGCACCCTGACTTCTGCCGGCGGGTCATCTTTCCGCGCTACGCCCGGTTGTGGCGGGTTCTCAAGGATGCGGGCAAGGTGGTGCTGTACACGTCCGACGGCGATTACACCATGTTCCTGGACGACCTTGCGGAGGCGGGATTGGACGGGTTCTGTTTCGAGCCGATGGTGGATCTGGACACGGTCGTCGGGAAGTTCGGCAAGACGCACGTGATAATGGGCAGCAAGGTGGACTGCCGCGCACTGACGTTCGGCACGCGCGATCGGATCAGAGCCCAGATAGAGGCCACACTTGAGTTGGCCCTGGGCTGTCCCGGTTTCGTGTTCGCTGTCGGCAACCACATCCCGAGCAACGTGCCGGTGGAGAATGCGCTGTTCTATCACGACTACCTGAGCAACCATTGGTATCTGTGACCTGCGTGACGGGGGGCAGGACTTGTCTGGCAACACGTCAGCGGAAGAGACCGGCGGCAGACAGCAGTCGGGCCTGTGGCCGCAGCTCAAGCGCCCCTGGCACGCGATGCCGACCGGGGAAGTGGCCGGACTCCTCGCAGCGGTCGTATCCCGGGGGCTGAGTGCGCGCGAGGCCGGCCGCAGGCTGAGCAGGTACGGTCCGAACCAGCTTCGCCGTTCGCGGGCGGTCCCCTGGTGGCGGGTGCTCGCGGCTCAGTTCAAGAGCCTGGTGGTGCTGCTGCTCGTCGTTGCCGCCGTCATCTGCTTCTTCCTGGGTGACAACCTCGAGGCGCTCAGCGTTGTGGTGGTGATCCTGCTGAACGCCGGGATCGGATTCGCGACCGAGTACCGCGCCAGCCGCGCCATGGAGGCCCTGCAGAAACTGGGCGCGCAGGATGCGTTGGTGCTCCGGTCCGGCACGCGCCTCGCCGTTCCTGCGACGGACCTGGTCCCGGGTGACGTTGTGATCCTCCAGGAGGGCCAGTCGGTCTGCGCCGATGCGCGGGTTGTGGAATCGGCGGAGCTGCAGGTGGACGAGGCGCCGCTCACGGGGGAGTCCGTCCCTGTGGCGAAGGGCACGGACCCCTTGGACGATGAAGACACGCCGCTGGCCGAGCGCCGCAACATGGTTTTCAAGGGCACTCACGCGACCAGCGGCAACGGGGTGACCCTGGTGATCGCTACCGGTATGGCCACGGAGATCGGGCACATCAGCAAGCTCGTGAGCGAGACCCCCGAGGTGGAGACGCCCATCGAGAGGCGCCTGGCCGACATCGGGCGCCGGCTGGTCGTCCTGTGCCTCGCCGTTGCGGCGGTCGTGGCCGTAGCCGGCATAATCCAGGGCGTGCCGGTCGGCCTGATGCTGGAGGCCGCCATCGCGCTGGCGGTCGCCGCCGTGCCGGAAGGGCTGCCCGCCGTGGCAACGATCACACTGGCCGTGGGCATGTGGCGGATGGCCAAGCAGAACGCCCTGATACGGCGCCTTCCCGCCGTGGAGACGCTGGGCTCCGCCACCTGCATCTGCACGGACAAGACGGGCACGCTGACGCGCAACGAGATGACGGTCACCAGGATACGGGTGTGGGAGCGCACCGTGCACGTCTCGGGGATTGGCTACGCCGTGGCGGGGCGGTTCACGGAGAACGGTCGCCAGGTCGAGCCCGCCGGGGACCGGCAGCTTCGCGGCCTGTTGAAGGTAGCCGTGCTCTGCAACAATGCCACGGTCCTGTCCCGTGGCGAGGGAGATCCGGAGGTGACCGGAGACCCGACCGAGGTCGCCCTCGCCGTGGCTGCGACGAAGGCCGGCTGGGCGCCGGACGAACTGCGCCGGCGACACCCCGAGCTGAAGGAGTTCGCCTTCTCCAGCACCACCATGATGATGGCGACCGTGAACGACGGTCTGGATGAACAGATGAACCCGGGGCAGGGCGTGGTGCTGTGCGTCAAGGGCTCCCCGGAGGCGGTGGCCGAGCGATGCTCTTCCGTTCTCACCACGGCCGGCCTTCGCGACCTGACGCAGGCGGAGCGCGAGCGTGCCCTGGAGGAGAGCCGGTCGCTGGCGGCCGGCGGCCTGCGGGTGCTCGGCGTGGCCTTCAAGCCAGTGGGGCGGGCGCCGGCCGGCCCGGAGGAGGCATACTCGGGACTGACCTGGCTGGGCCTGGCCGGCCTGGTGGATCCGCCCAGGGAGGGGGTGCGGCAGACCGTGGACATGCTGACCCGTGCCGGGGTGAAGACCGTGATGATAACGGGCGACCACCCGGCCACTGCCGCCCGCATTGCAGCCGAATTGCACATCGCTCCGACGGAACCGCAGGTCCTGACCGGGCGCGATCTGGCAGCGTTGAGCCGGGACGAGCTGGCCGCCAGGCTTGAGGAAGTGCAGGTCTTTGCGCGCGTCAGTCCCGAGCAGAAGGTGGACGTGCTGGAGGCGCTGCAGAGGCGCGGCGAGATATGCGCCATGCTCGGAGACGGGGTCAACGATGCCATCGCCCTGAAGAGGGCTGACATCGGCGTGGCGATGGGCATCAAGGGGACGGACGTGGCCAAGGAAACCGCCGACATGCTGCTCCTGGACGACCGCTTCGTGACCGTCGGTGCCGCCGTGCATCAGGGCCGAATCATCTATGCCAACATTAAGAAGTTCGTCCACTACCTGTTTAGCTGCAATCTCAGCGAGGTGGCCACCATGCTGTTCGCCACCATGCTGGGCGAGCCGCTGCCCCTGCTGCCGCTCCAGATACTGTGGCTGAACATGGTGACCGACGTGTTCCCCGCCCTGGCGCTGGCGCTGGAGCGCGGGGAGGCCGATATCATGGACAGGCCGCCCCGGCCGCCGGAGTCCTCGCTGCTGGACAGGCGCACCGTGGGCTCGATCGTCGGCTACGGTCTGTTGATCACGCTGGCGGCGCTGACGGCTTTCTTCTACGGGCGATTCGTGCGCGGCTACCAGCCCGTCGGGCGGGTGGATCCCGCCATCACGATGAGCTTCCTGACGATAGGGTTGGCGCAGCTTTTCCACGTGTTCAACTCGCGCAAGGAGCGCGGGCCGCTGCGCGGCAGGGAGTGGTTCAGCAACCCTTACGTGCTGGGGGCCTTGGTTCTGACGGTGGGCTTGCAGCTCGCGGCCGTCTACATGCCGGGGCTCAAGACGGTCATGAGGACCTCGCCGCCGGCCGCCGTGGACTGGCTCGTCATCGGCGCTTGCGCGCTGATGCCGCTGGCGGCCGGGCAGTTGTACCGGCGCGTGGTCGCCCGGAAGCCGGCCTCGTCTCGCGCGTGAGGGGCGTGATCGGGCCCGGGCTATGCCGTTCTTTGGGAGCTGACGGCGGCCGCGAAGCGCTGGCAGAGCGCGAGGATGTCTTCGCGGCGCGCGAGCGGCTCAAGCCACTCCTGGGGTATGCCGTCCCGGCCATAGTGGACTCCGGCGAGTCCGCCCGTGACCGATCCGACCGTGTCGGTGTCGTCGCCGAGGTTGACGGCCCTCAGCAGGCAATCGCGGAATGAGTCGCCCTGAAGCAGGCTCCACAGGGACGCTTCGAGCGTGTCCACAACGTAGCCGCTGGACCTGACCTCCGAACGCGGCAGCGCGGAGACCTCTGCGCACAGGATTCGCTCCAGGTGCTGCCGCTCGGCGTCCCAGCGGTTGCCGCGGTAGTGCTCGGCCGCCAGCCGCAGTCCGGTTTCGACCGCCTCCTTCTTGTCCATGCCTTCCAGCAGGCAGGAGGCGACGAGGCAGTAGACGCCGCAGCACATCATGGCGCGGGGGTGGGCATGGGTGATGGAGGAGACCTGGTGGGCGGCTTCGAGCATCCGCTCGCGCTGGGTTGAGAAGTAGAGGGCGACCGGCAGCGTGCGCATCAGCGAGCCGTTTCCGTTGCACCCTTCGCTGTCCTCGCCGGCCTGCAGGGCAGGAACGCCGACCGTCATCCTGTACATCGCGATGGCTGTGGTGTACCCATAGCCGAACGGGCGACCGAAGGGCGTCCACAGTCCTTGCTGCCACCAGGCCAGGAACTTGCTGCCGATGTCGTCCGGGTCGCAGCCGCAGCACAGACTGTCGGCCAGGCAGAGCAGGAGTGAACTGTCATCCGACCAGGTGCCGCGAGGCTGGCCGTGCGGCCCGCCGGGGGTCATTCCCTTGAGCGGGGCTGCGTCGAGCCATGCCCGGGGCGCTCCTTCGAAGGGGAGGCCCAGCGCGTCGCCGGCGACGGCGCCAACCATGCCGCCGAACAGCCGTTCTTCCAGGGCGAGGGACATGGCGGTGCGAAAGCTGAAGAGCAGGGGATGAAAAAACTGAGCAAGACGGACGGTCCGCCCGCAGCGGAAGGCGCGCCCGAAGTCCCGACTTCGGGTCTTCCGGCGGCGGCTACCGCTGGTCTACATTGATGCTCATCAGGAACTCGGCGTTGTTCTGGGTCTTGGCGAGCCTGTCACGGAGCGCCGTAATCGCGTCAATGGGATTCATGTCGTTGAGCATCCTGTGGAGTAGCTGGATGCGTTTGAGTTCCTCGGGGTCGAGCAGGAGTTCTTCCTTGCGGGTGCCGCTCATGGTGATGTCAATGGCCGGCCAGATTCTTCTGTCGGCCAGGTTGCGGTCCAGATGCAACTCCATGTTGCCGGTGCCTTTGAACTCCTCGTAGATAACGTCGTCCATTCGGCTGCCGGTGTTGATCAGGGCGGTGGCGATGATGGTAAGGGTGCCACCATTCTCGATGTTGCGAGCGCTGCCGAAGAACCTCTTGGGCTTTTGCAGGGCGCTGGCCTCCACGCCGCCGCTGAGGATCTTGCCGCTGTGAGGGATCTCGGTGTTATGGGCGCGGGCCAGTCGGGTTATGCTGTCAAGCAAGATGACCACGTCCTTGCCGTACTCCAGCTGGCGGCGGGCCTTCTCCAGCACCATGTTGGCAACCTGAATGTGCCGGCTGGCCGGTTCGTCGAACGTAGAGCTGATGACTTGGGCGTCCGGGACGTTGCGCTGCATGTCGGTCACTTCCTCGGGCCGCTCCTGGATCAGCAGTATTATGAGTTCGATCTCGGGATGGTTCTTGGCGACCGAGTTGCCGATCTTTTGCAGCAGGATCGTCTTGCCGGTGCGCGGCGCGGCGACGATCAGGCCGCGCTGTCCCTGGCCGATGGGCGTCACCAGGTCCACGATCCGCATGTCCACCTCCTCGGCCTCGCGCTCCAACAGGAGCCTCTTGGTGGGGTGGTAGGGCGTCAGGTCTTCCAGGACGGTAAGGTTCATCGCCGCGTCGGGGCTTTCGTAGTTGACGGCCTCCACCTTGAGCAGTGCGAAGTAGTGCTCCTTGTCCTTGGGAGGACGAATCAGGCCGCTGACCAGATTGCCGGTGCGCAGCCCGAAGCGCCGTATCTGGCTGGGCGAGACGTATATGTCGTCGGGGCTGGGCATATAGCTGTAATCGGGCGACCGCAGGAACCCGAATCCGTCGGGCAAGACCTCCAGCACGCCTTCGCCGTACATGGCGCCGCTGGTGGTGACTCGCATCTTGAGCATCTGGAAGATCAGCTCCTGCTTCTTCAGCCCGCTGGTGTGCACGATGCCTTCTTCCTTGGCTGCTTTCTGGAGCTGCTTGACCGTCATCTTCTGGAGTTCCGCGATGTGGAACCCCTCGCCAGACGGCACGCGCCCTTGCTCGGGAGTCCCTTGCCTTGGCGTCCTTCCGTTGTCCATTTGGGTTCTCCTGTGGTTCTGGCCCCGAGAAGAACCCCTCTCGAATCGCCCTGATGCTCTCATGTTGCCGTTGGCGAGCTTTCGGTGAGGATTGCGTTCCATAGTCTTTCCACTTCCTGTTCGAGTTGTGCCAATGATGCAGTGTTGTCCAGCAGGTAGTCTGCCTGCTGCCTTTGTGTTTCTTGCGGCAGTTGAGCTTGCGCCCGCTTGTCGAACTGCTCGGGGCGCATCTGTCGGCCGCAGACGGCGCGCCGACGCCGCACGTCCACCGGCGCGTCCACGAACACGACGGCGTTGCACAGCTCGCTGTGCAAGTTCCACTCTATCAGAAGGGCCGCGTCAACAACTACCATAAGGACGTCGTCTTCCCGCTTCAGCCGATCCACCTGAGCGCGGATCTCGTCCAGCAGCGGCGGGTGCACAATCCGATCGAGTCTTTCGAGCTTATCCGGATTGCCGAACACCTCTTCTGCAAGCCTGGGTCTGCTGATGCGGCCCGAATTGTCCAGTATGTGTTTGCCAAAGACCTCCACGAGCGACTGCTTGACCCGTGGGCGCGTCAGTATCTGATGCCCGATCCGATCTGCGTCCACCACTCTGGCCCCGCGCCGGGCCAGGAGCCGGGCAACGGTGCTCTTGCCGCTTGCCGGTCCTCCTCCGATACCCAGAACGAACGGCCGGGCCTTCTTGCGGTCAACGACTCTCACTTTGCATCCGCCCAGTTCTTGGCCGCAGCGGTGTGCACCTTCAGCGGCACTGTCAGCTTCAGGGCGTTGGTCATCTTCTCGGTGACGAAGCTGCGGACCCGGTCCATCTCGGCGTCCAGCACCTCGAAAACGAGTTCGTCATGGATCTGTATGAGCATCTGCGCCCGGCTACTGACAGCGGGGAGACCGCGATGTATCTCAATCATTGCCAGCTTGATGAGGTCCGCAGCCGAGCCTTGAATGACGGTGTTGACGGCGATGCGTTCTGCAGCACTCCGGGCGGCCCCTGTGGCTTCGATGCCCTCGATGGTCCGCTTCCGTCCCGCCAGGGTTCTGACACATCCGTCGCGCCGCGCCTGGTCTATCGTCTTGCCGATGAAGTGCTTGACCTCGGGGTAGCGCTCGAAATAGCTCCGGATGAACCGCTCGGCCTCCGGGACTGCGACGCCGATCTGGCGGCTCAGTCCGTAAGGGCTCAGGCCGTAGATGATGCCGAAGTTCACCGATTTGGCCTGCTGCCGCATCTGGTCGGTCACGTCGTCTTCCGGCACGTCGTTCACCTGTGCCGCGACAAAGCGATGGATGTCTCGGTCCTGCTCGAATGCCTCGCAGAGGGTGGGATCTGCGGAACAGTGGGCCAGAATGCGCAGTTCCACCTGCGAGTAGTCGGCGCCGAGCAAGGACATGTCCTGTGCTCCGGCCACGAACGCCCGCCGAATGCGCCGGCCCAGCGGGGTGCGCACAGGGATGTTCTGCAGGTTGGGGTCGCTGCTGGAGAGCCGCCCGGTCGCCGTGACGGTCTGGTTGAAGGATGTATGAACGCGGCCCGTGTTCGCGTTGACCATCTCCATGAGGGTGTCTGCATAGGTGGACTTCAGCTTGCTCAGTTCGCGGTGCTCCAGCACGTGGCTCGCGATGGGGTAGCGGTCCTTCAGGCCGGTGAGGACGTCGCTGGCGGTCGAATACCCCGTCTTGCGTCGGCCGCCGGCCGGAGCGGGGAGGCGCAGCTCTTCGAACAGCACCTTGCTGAGCTGCTGGGGCGAGTTGAGGTTGAACTCCCGCCCGGCTTCACGGAACACCTCCTTTGCCAGCTCCGCCAGCTTTGCCTCGAATTCCTTGCTGATGTCGGCCAACTGCCCCGTGTCCACTTTGACGCCGACCCATTCCATCTCGGCCAGCACGGGCACCAGGGGCAGTTCGAGCCGCGTGAAAAGCTCCCACAGGCCTTGCTCCTGGAGTTGGCCCGTGAGCAGTTTGCTGAGCTGAAGCGCCACGTCGGCGTCCTCGCACGCGTAGGGAGCCACCTTCTCGATGGGGACGGCGTCCATGGTGACCTGTTTGCTGCCCTTGCCGATCACCTCGGCGATCTTCACCGTACTGTAGTTCAGGTGCCTGCGGGCCAGCGCGTCCAGCCCGTGGCTTCTGCTGGCGGGATGAAGGAGATAGGAAGCCACCATGGAGTCACAGCGCAGTCCGTTCAGTTCCACGCCGTAGTTCTTCAGCACGGCCATGTCGTACTTCAGGTTCTGCCCCACCTTGCCCGGCGATTCTGACTCCAGGATGGGCCTCAGTGCGGCGATCGCCTCCTCCAGGGGGCAGAACACTTCCCGCGGCGGGCCCCCTGTGGCCACGTAGACGGCCTGATGAGGGCGCCACGCGAATGCGAAACCGACGATCCGGGCCGCCCGCGGCTGCAGGCTCGTGGTCTCCAGGTCGACGGCAATCGTCTCCTGGCGGCTCAGCGTCTCTACCAGCTTCCCCAGGGCCTCCAGGCCGGTCACAGTCGAGTAGTCCTTCTCCAGGGATTCGAGCGTATCGAGCCGGACCTCCGGCTCCGCCTCCTGGCCGAAAAGCGCCGTCTGGCCCGCCTCGGCCGTTGGCCGGGCAGTGTCCCGGCGGAAGGAGCGGAAGCCGAGCGCCTCGTAGAATTGCTGAAGCTCTGCCGGGTCCACCTTTCCTGTGCGGCACTGCTGCAGATCGAGTTCCACGGGGATCTCAGGATTCAGTCTAACGAGATCGGCCGCCAGCTCCATGTCCTCGCGGTGATCGAGCAGTTTCTGGCGCAGGCTCTCGCTCTTGACCTGGTCCAGGTTCGCGTAGAGATTCTCCACGCTGCCGAACTGCTGGATGAGCTTCAGCGCGGTCTTTGGGCCGATGCCAGGCACGCCGGGGACGTTGTCCGTGGGGTCTCCGGCCAGGGACATCACTTCGATCACCTGCCAGGGCTCGACCCCTTTGAGTTCGATCAGCTCTTCCGGCCCCAGGAGGAGTTCCCTGTCCTTGTGGATGTGAAGGACGCTTGTCCGCTCGTCTATCAACTGCTCAGCGTCCTTGTCTGTGGTGACGATCACCGTGTTGATTCCCTTCCGGGCGGCTTGCTTTGCCACGGCGGCGAGCACGTCGTCGGCCTCGTGTCCTTCCGCAGAGAGCTGTGGTATTCCCTGGACCTCCAGCAGTTCTCGGATGACGGGTATCTGGCGTTGCAGCGGCTCGGGCATCGGAGGCCGGTTGGCTTTGTATTGTTCGTAGACTTCGCTCCGGACGAGTTTCCCTGGCCCGTCGAACGCCACCACAAGGTAGTCGGCCCCGTAATCCCGACGCAGGTTTTCGAGCATTCGGGCAAAGCCATAGACTGCATTGACCGGTTCCCCGTCCGGCCCTGTCAGGCCCTTGATGGCATAGAAGAACTGGTAGATGTGGGCGTACGCGTCGACCGCAAAAAGAGTCTCCGGCATGTGGCCCGCCTTGCTCAGAGTCTGGATTACGACGCAGAGCCCTTTTGTTGGCTGACGGCGTGGCGGGTCGCATGCACGCGCCGCGCAAGCCGTTGCACAAGATCGCCTCGTGCCGGCAACGTCCTGTGCGATGTCCCCGCGGGAGTCGCTGAGAACTACCAGAGTGACACCGGACGGCACGGGCTTAATCGGGACTCAATGGCGAGCGATCCTTCAACCTGCCCAATCAACGCAGATCATGGTCAGCGCGCTGAAGTCGTGCCAGAGATGCCTGCTATGTTCTTGGACTACTCGACGAACAGCCGACGCCGGTGAAGAACCAGCGTCATAAGTATTGGATGCCCCTTGAAGTGAACACATTCAAGGTACACTTTCCGGAGGTCCATGTCAAGAGCAACGGCAAGTCGCGGCTGCTGCTCCGGGGAACAGATTCAGGGCGTCCAGAACGCAGGACACGCCTCCGGCCGGAGCGGCGCTCAGTTGAAACACGTCGTGGACCTGGGCCGGGGAAAGGAAGGAGCGCAACCCGCTCGTCCCGCCTGGGGATTGATGAGGCGATGAGAAGTCAAATCTCTCTACCCCGAGGCCGGCGACTTCGCCGTGGATTGCGCTCCTTTGCGGAGTCATCCGGGCAGCTTATTGTCCTGCCCCTTCTGCCCTCTTTATTGCCTCTTCTCGGGCCTTCTTTTCTTCCTCTTGGATCCTCTTCAGGACTTCAGGCGGCGGACCTCCAGACGGCGCTCTGGGCGCCGCGCGCGCGCGCGGCGCTCCCGGACCCCCTGGCAGGTCTCCTGCCGCTTTCTGGGCCGCTTCCCGGGCTTCCTGGATCTGCTTCCGGACTTCCTCGCGGAACTCCTCGGGGACAGCGCTGAGGTCGGGCGCCTCTCCTGTCATGACGTCCACGCCGATGCGACGCCTTGCAGGTGCTTCAAGCTTGAGCTCTTTCAGCCTGTTCATCAGTTGCTGGAAGATATCCTCGCCCTCGGCCGCGGGCACAGCTTCCACCAGCGAAGTGAACAGGGCGTTGGTGATCTGGATCAGGCGCAGTTCCAGCATGTCCCTCTTGTCGAGCGTGCCGGCGTCCATTTTCCCGATGAGGTCGCCTATGTCTCCTCCGACCTTGGCGATTTTCTTATCCAGGTCCGTGAACAGCATGTCCAGGACCTCGCCCATCTCTTCCTCGAAGGCCTCCTCCAGGGATAGCCGAAGCCTCTCGTCCTGACTAATGAGGGCCAGGCTATCGTCAGTGGAGGCAATGACCTCTCCAACGGCGCGGCCGATGGTTTCCTCCGCCCGTTCGAGGATCTCGTCCACCCTGCTCTCCACGAACCCGATGAGCCTGTCGTGGGCCATGGGCAGCAGATTGCTCTGGAGGTAGTCAACGGCGTCGTCCATCAGTTCTGGCGCTTTTTGGGCGACCTTCTCGGTGTATTCCTTGCGCAGTTCGGGCAGCTTCTGCTGGAGCTCTATGAGCCGCGGCCTGACCTGCTCCGCGATCACAATGGGCGTCCGCTCTTTCAGCAGGTCTGCCACCTTGACGGGGAGCTGGGAGGACTCAAGGCTTGGCAGGCCCCGACTGGCCAGCGCGCTGTCCACAGCCACAAAGCCCAGTGCCACCAACCTATCGGGCTGCGCGGCGGGTTTGATGACGCTCTGCAACAGCCAGAAGTTCAGGTAGCTGAAGATGATCGCCAGCAGGATCGCCCAGCCAACCAGCGCCATCTTCCATGCAGACGCCGCCTTCCTTTCCATGGCGCTCACTTCCGCAGCAAGGGCCGTCAGGTCCTGCGGCGCGCCACCTTTGGACTCTTCCGCTTGCGGAGTCATTTCGGTGTTCTTTTCGTTCATTGTCCGCCCTCCCCGGCCGCTTTCCTGGCTGCCTCTGCGGCTTTTCTCTCCTCTTCCATTATCTGTCTCAGCACTTCAGGCGGCACCCCGATTGGGGGCCCTGGCGGGGCTCGCCGCACAGGGGCGAACTCCTGAGCCGCGATGGGGTAGTCGGGCAAGCTGTCTTTCAGCAAGGCCAGGAGTACGTCCTTCATCTCGGCCAGCAGCGTATCCTGGCTCATCTCTTTGCGCAGCGGCGGGATCTGCTCCAGCATGTGGCCGATCTTCTCCATTTCCGTCCTCACGTCGCCCGTGCGCCTCTGGATGACGTTGGCCAGGGCCTCCCCGCAGACTGTCTGCAGGTTCTGGATGACCTCGGCCAGCTTCTCTTCCGTCAGGCCGGTCCGTGTTTCCAGTTGGGTCCTGTGAAGCTCGATGGACGCGACGAACCGCCCGCTGAGTCTCTCCTCCAGCAGGTCCCGCAGGCCCTCAGCGGTCTTTTCTTTCTGCGCCTCCAGCAGTCCCTCCAGACGCGGGCGCACCCGCTCGAGTTCCCTGCGCAGGATGGGCTCGAGGTCTTCTGCCATGATCTGGGCCTCTTCCATCACCATTTTCGGCAGCTCGAGGTCCTTCAGCAGAGCCATTGTCTCTTCCTGGACCACCGGGGTCACTTCTTTGGCAACCTGTGTGGCCTTCCTCTCAAGCCCCAACAGCTGGATTCGCTTCGTGAAGGCTTCCCGCAGCGGCTCAGGGTTTTCCGTCACCGAGGCCGCGATGTTGCGCAGACTCCACAGGAAAAGCACGACGATGCACAGGCCCACTACCACCGCGACTATGCCTACAACGCGTGATATGCGCCGCGACTTGGCGACGGACCGAAGGGCCTCGCGCATTTGAGCCACTTGATCCTCCGCTTGCTGCTCACTTGCGCTCATTTTGCATTCCCCTAGAACGAGAACTCCAAACGCCTACGCATTCCGGTTGTTTCCTGCAGCGTACGTAAGGGAAGCATCACCTCCTCCCGCTGGTCGAACCGAAAGAGACACAAAGAAAACCCCTGGACTTGGACCGGTTGATGCATCCGAATCCCCCAATGCCCCCGGCGAGAACGGTCGCCGGACAACTGCGGGCAGGATGATAGCCTATCGGAACACCGTTGTCAACTGCCTTCGAGCCCGTTTTCCCCGTGCGGCCGGCCAGTCCCCAAAGCGCTCCTCGAACTGCTCTCAAAGCATTGACTGCGGGTCCACGTCCACCACCACCTTCACGCTGGCCGGGCCCTTGAGCATTCCGGCCGCGTCCTGCATAAGGTCTGCGACCGATCGGGAATTCGGGCACTTGATCAGCAGGTGGCGGCGATGCCGTCCTCTGATCTGGGAAATGGGCGCGGGCGCGGGGCCCAGCACCTGGGCGCCGTCGCCCAGTTGCTCGCACAATCTGCGCAGGGCCGTGCCAAGGCTGCTGGCGAACTGCTCGACGGCCTCCGCCTTTCGTCCCCTGCAGATGATGCGCACCATGCGTCCGTAAGGCGGGTAGCGCAGTTCCCGGCGCAGGGGGAGTTCGTGTCGTGCAAACGCCTCGTAGTCGTGATGCGCCGCCGCCTGGATGCTGGGGTCTTGCGCCATGAAGGTCTGGACGATCACCCGACCGCCCGCGGGGCCCCGGCCGGTGCGGCCCGCCACCTGCGCCAGCAGTTGGAACGTGCGTTCCCGGGAGCGGAAGTCCGGCAGGTGCAGCGCCACGTCGGCGTTGACGACTCCCACCGTTGTCACGTTGGGGAAGTCCAACCCCTTGGCGATCATCTGCGTGCCGATGAGGATGTCGGCGCGCCCGGTTCGGAATGCTTCGAGCTTGTCCCGGTGTGCCTGGCGGGCCTTGGTGGTATCGCTGTCCATTCGGGTGGCCGTGCGTTCGGGGAACAGCTCTCGCACCGCCGCCTCGACGCGCTCGGTGCCGGTGCCGCTGAAGTGCATCTGCTCCAGGCCGCACTCGGGGCACGAGGACGGCGGCCTCCGCTCGAACCCGCAGTAGTGGCAGACCAGAGCGTTGATCTTCTGGTGATAGTTCAACGTGATGTCGCAGCGCAGGCATTTCAGCGCGTATCCGCAGCGCGGGCAGTGAATGAAGGTCGAGAAGCCGCGCCTGTTGATGAACAGAATGACCTGCTCCCCGCGCTCCAGGCTCTCGCGCATCCGGGACTCCAGTCGCCGGCTGATCACCCGAAGCCGCCCGCGGCCGGCCCATTCCTCGCTCATGTTGACCACCTCCACCGGGGGCAGTGGGTGGCCGCCGATGCGGGACGTCAGCATCACCCTTGTGTATTTGCCCACCTGGTAGTTGTGGTAGCTTTCCAGAGAAGGCGTCGCCGAGCCGAGCACGACCAGTGCGTCGTCGAAGCGAGCGCGCATTATGCCCACGTCCCTGGCGTGGTAGCGCGGCACCGTGTCCTGCTTGAAGCTGTTCTCGTGTTCTTCATCAATCACCAGGAGCCCCAGGGCGGGCACCGGGGCGAAGATTGCCGAGCGCGCGCCGACCACGACGTCGGCCTCGCCGCTGCGGATGCGGTGCCACTGGCGCAGGCGCTCCGCTTCGGTCAGGCGGCTGTGCAGGACGGCCAGCCTGGCGAACCGGCTGCCGAAATGCCGCACCGTCTGCGGAGTGAGGCTGATCTCGGGCACCAGCACGATGGCCTGTTTGCCCAGGCGCAGCAGCTCGGCGATGCACTGCAAGTACACCTCCGTCTTGCCGCTGGACGTAATGCCGTGCAGGAGCACGACGTCGAACCGCCCGCGACTCATCCCCTCGGTGATGACGTCGTAGGCCCTGTGCTGCTCGGGCGTGAGTCTGGGTGGCTGCTGAGGGGATGTCGGCGGGTGGGGGAGCGGGTCCTCGGATTCCACCAGGCGCATTTCGGACTTCAGATAGCCGCGCTTCTCCAGGGCATTCAGAGACGGTTGCGAAGTGGCAGTGGCCTTCTTCAGTTCGGCCGCAGGCGCTTCGCCGCCCATGAGCGCCAGCGTGCGGAGTATCTTGCTCTGGGCGGGGCTCTTGTCGAATATTTCGTCGGCTATGCGTTCGGCTTCCTCACCCGGCAGTCGCAGGCAGGCGAACCGGACCTTGCGTCTTTCCCTGCCCTTACGCACTGCCGAAGGCAGCGCCGCGTGGAGCGCCTCCCCCAGCGAGCAGCGGTAATACTGCGCCATCCAGCGCGCCAGTTTCAGCATGAGGGGCGTGAACACGGGCTCCTTGTCGAGCGAGCGGCTTATGGCCTTCAGGCCCGCTTCGGGCACTTCGGAGCTTGCTTTGAGTCCGACGCAGTAGCCCAGCACCTGGAGGCGCTTGCCGAACGGCACGCGCACCCGTCCCCCGACCACCACCTGGCCTCGCAGGCTCTGGGGCACCAGGTAGTCGAAAGTCCTGTCCAGGGGCAGGTTGAGGGCCACGGAGGCGACCCGGTCGGCCGGGGTGTCTGTCTGACTACCTTGCGTCATGTGCGGTTCGTGCGGTGAGGGTAACGGGCTTGCCGGCAGCGCCAGAGGGCTGGCTCCGCCGCCTATTCTCACGGTCGGCTCTGCCACTGTCAACCGCACCTGGAGCGGGCTTCCTCTGGTTTAAGATGCGGCGCGCGGAGTCTCTGCGGCTGCGGCACGGCGGTTCCTGGCAAAAGATTAGGTGTTTGCGAGTTGACAACGGCTTCCCTTGCGTATAACTTTATATGGGCAAATCGGCAGCAGCGGCGACGATCCCGGCCCGGCGTGCGGGCACAGGGAGCGGAGGCCGCGGCCGGCAAACCGCTTCGCTGGAAGCACAGGGGAGATAGACATGGCCGCCGTGAGACGAAGTTCAGGTTCGGGAGTCGTGGTGGCGCTGGTCATTTTTGTGGTCTTGGCCTTCGTGGGCATCGGTTCCGCCCTCTTTTTCTATCAGCAGTTCCGCATGCACAAGGAGGCCATTGATACCGACCAACTGGTTTTCTCCGACATCGTTGGCAGGGAGTTCGCCGCCAACGGCTGGCACCTTTCCGAGCAGAGCCCCACGGAGTTGGGCGTCAAGTACACCCAGGAAAGCTACACCGACGTGAAAGCGAAGCTGGCAGTGGCGGCCGAGTATGAGAAGGAGGCGTTGCCTTTCCTGGGCTGGGAAAGCCTGGAAGGAATGCGGAGCGCCCTGGCCGAGTCCCCCGTGCAGAAGAAGGCCGAGGAGGAAGGAGAGGCCACCTTTCATATGCTGCGCCCTCTGCTGAAGTCCTATGAGGACAGCTACATCCAGTTCCTGGCGGACATCGCGGGGCTGGAGACCCGCAACGACGATCTGGCCCAGCGCCTGGATGAAGCCAAGAAGTCGCTGGCGGAGACCGAACAGCGCCTCCAGCGTCAGCTCACAGATGCCACGGAGAAATTCGAGAGGGACCTGTCCGAGCAGCGCACCGTGAACAACGATCTGCAGACGCGCCACGACCGACAGCGGCAGGAAGCAGTGGACTGGCGCGCGAAATACCAGCAGGAAGTCAACGAGCGCAAGAGGGACGTAGTCCAACTCCAGGACCAACTGGCTGCGCTCCAGAAACGCTATGCGGAACTGGTTCGCGGGCCCGGTGAGGCGGACAAACTCGTCCCTGAGGGCAAAGTCATCGAGGTGCGGAGCGACTATCGTTTCGTCCTTATCCAAGGCGGCAAGGACAGGGGCATGTCGCAGAGCGACCGGCTGGTCGTCTACACCCTCACGCCTGATGGCAGGGGCCGGAAGAAGGGAGAAATCCTGGTCGGCGCGGTCTACGAGCACACGTCGCTTGCCACGATAGTCGGAGAGGAGCGGGGCGAGTACGTCCTCGAGGGCGATTCCTTCGTGTCCCTGCAGCGGTGGGATTGGCTCCACAGGGAGACCGAGACCGCGCAGGCGGGCGGCGGGGGCCGCATCTGAGCCCTTCTGCCCTTCCCTGGGTGAATCGCCGCGGCGTTGTCCCTTTCCCGTGTGTCGGCCCGCGCAGGGCACCCACCTTTCGTTCCTGATTTCCCGGTGGTGTAATTGGTAACACAGCAGGTTTTGGTCCTGCCATTCCTGGTTCGAGTCCAGGCCGGGAAGCCAACCTCATCGTTCTGGGCAGGGGGCCGATAGGACGATTCGCCTCCCGTTGCGCTCAGCGACGCCCGGCCAGGCCAGCTATGGCGGCACGACCAGAGTAGGATGCCGAAAGCAGAGCCCCTTCATGAAACCCTCCCCCCGCGCAACGGCCCGGCGGGACGGGCGCAGACTTCATCCCGGGCAACCTGTCGGGTTGCCCGGCCCCCTTGGGGTTGCGGCCCCGGGGTGTTTGCGCACCGTTGAAAAATGCACCACGTATGGCTATACTTGCGTCGAGTCACGCCACCGGATAAGGCAAGGCAGGCCCACGAGGGCCACTAACTAGAATGGCAGGTGCGGCACGCTGTTTGCCCTGGTCGTTGAGGGTGGTCTCTTCTCGGAAATCTTGTGTTTCGGGCTTGACATTTTTGGTAGATTATGTTTTGTGGGAAAGGAAGGAAGGGAGTCCAGGTAGTGGCACGAGACTTTGTAATATCTACACTGAGCGGACCAGTCACGGTGGGATATCGCCGAACTGCCAGCCATTGGGTCTGCACGGCGCTTGAATTCGATTTGGTCGGCATTGGCTCCACTCAGCGCAAGGCGTTCACTGAGCTGCAGGGCGTTGTCGACACCTATCTGACGGAGATTCTCAACACAGCGGAGGACGTCAACTTCTTTAACCCGTCGGAGCCCGATGAGTGGGAACGCGCACGCAGGAAAGAAGAGTATCTGGTTATCGCCGTATTGGCTGAGACCGAAGAGCCGCCAACTGCGCCCTACCGCTTCCGGAATATCAGGGAGTTGCGCCCCGTGCGTGACAGTGTTCGTGCTTTTCGCCTGGCCCCGGTCGGGGGTTAGTTTTGCCCGGCCCCCTGCCCGTTCATGATTTCGAGCGAAAATTCCGGGCTTATGGTGTGAAGCTCTCCCGCAGCAAACGCAAGCCTACGCACATCAAAATGCGCAAGCGGATCGGCGCCCAAGTGGTTATCTACGTTGCAGTTGAAGCCGGAGGAGGGGTAGATAATCTCTACGTGCGGAAGGCACGGAGGAGGTTCAAGCTTCTTCCCGCCGATGGCGTGTCGGACAAGGAATTCAGAGACGCCTGAGCCAACAGCCTCCACAGATCCGACTTCGTGGGGATTATGGCTGTGTGCCGGCTTCCAGGTCGTCACCCATGTTCGGCCTGAGACAAGCGATCACAAGGGGAGACTGCGGCTGGGCTTGCGCCAGGCGACTACCAAGCCGCGCACGTCGGGAGAAGGAAAGTCGCGACAGAACAGCATCCCGCATCTGGGTAATCTGGCGTTTTCGTTACCCAGGTCAGCTCTGCTGGTTGCAACTGGTTGCACCAACCGCTCTTATTCGCCGATATCGGCACCTATTCCCGCACCCGCCCCGTTGTGCTGCCCATGAAAGAGTCGCTTCGGCGCAGGGCGCAAGTCTCTTTTGTCGCTTGCGTTACGCAGGACGTAGCAACGCGGCACCTGCCAGGGGCGGCGGGGGCAGGCCCAGGTTTTGGTCCTGCCATTCCTGGTTCGAGTCCAGGCCGGGAAGCCAACTCACCAAGAACCGTGTTTCGCTCCCTCAGGGCCTTTCCCGCCTGCGCAGATGGCACACTGAGGGGCGCCGATTCTAGAACTTGCGGATTCGGTGCGAGAAGGCCAACTGCCGGCGTGGCTGCGGCCCTTCCGGTGGACCAACCTGCGAGGTTATGGTATCATCGTCGCTTCGCGCCCCTGTTGAGGCGCAGGGCCGAGTTACTTGTTGCAGAGGTCTTCACCGCGCCAGGGGGTCTCCTGCCCGTGCTGCCGGCGTCCGAGGCAGCGTTACCCTGCAACCAGCGGGCCATCCCGCAGACCCGACGGAGCAGACCATGACTGAACCCATCGAGTTTGCCAAGCTCTGTGGCAGCGGCAACGATTTCATTTGCATTGATAACAGGGACGGCCGGTTCGACAAGACCATCTCCCATCCCGGCCGGATCGGGCGGCTGGTCCGTTCGCTGTGCCGTCGCCGCCTGGCGATCGGCGCCGACGGCGTCATGTTCGCCTGCCGGCCGGAACTGGACGGCGTGAGCGACATCGGTGCACGCTTCTTCGAGCCGGACGGCTCGGAGGCGGAGCTTTGTGGCAACGGGACGGCCTGTTTCGTCCGCTGGGTGGTCGCCAACGGCTGGATCGCCGATAGGGAAGTGAAGGTGCTGACGTCCGCCGGCGTTATCCGGGGGAGAAACGCGGACGGGAGTTACGTGCGCGTTTGCATTCCCTTGCCGGAGGACATCCAATCCGACCTGGTCTTGGAGGCCGAGGATGCTCGCTTCAGGTGCGATTTTGCTGTCACGGGCGTCCCTCACGTTGTCACCTATGTCGAAGACCTGGGTAAGACCGACGTGCTGCGGTACGGACGAGCGCTGAGGAACCACGAGCAGTTCCAGCCGAGAGGGGCCAACGCGAACTTCGTGCAGGTGATTGCGGAAGGCGAAATCGCCATTCGGACCTTCGAGTTCGGTGTGGAGGGGGAAACGCTGTCGTGCGGCACCGGCTCGGCAGCCGCAGCCGTTCTGTGCCTCAGGCGATTCGGCTGGTCGGAGCGCTTCCGTTCCGGCGAGCATCCGGTCCTGGTCCGTGCCCGCAGCGGCGACGTCCTCAGGGTGTACGTCGAGCAAAGGAATGACGGCACCTACGACGACCTGTGTCTGGAGACCGTCGTCCGGTTCTCCTACTACGGCCGGATCCATCTCGACTTGGCGGAGCGCGCGCTGGCCCCGGCTGCCCGGTGCGAGACCTGCAAGTGCGCTCTGTCGGGCGTGCAATGCTCAGCATAGACCAGAACTGCCACAGCCTCTGGGATACTGTGCCCAAGCTCCAGGCCCTGGCCCTGCGCGGATGCAGCGTGCGCCATTACATCGAGGACGTTGACGTCGCCTTCACGTCGCTGGGTTCGGGCATCAACTCGGGCCAGCTTCGCCTGGCGCCGGAGCGGTTCCACCGCAGCGGCGGGTCGGACTGGGGTGCGGCGCTGTTCTACTCCAAGTTCCTGGGCCGGTTGCCCGTCGAGGTGCGTCAATGGGAGCCGCTGACCGGCGTGAGAACTAGTGTCCTGGCCCGGCAACTCGGCCGGAGCGTTGACGACCTCTACGAGGAGTTCTCCCCCAGTGAGAACTGGCAGCTCGTCGGCCCGAGTTATGCCGGCAGCCGGCAACACCATCGCGTGATCGCCGACCTCACGGTGGCAGAGACGGCCGAGTTCGTGCGGCAGACGCTCGCCCTGGCGATGGCGGACATGCTGGAACGGTTCCCTGAAGCGGCCTCGCAGCGGCGATTGAAGGAGTGGTTTGGCCGCGAGACGGGGCGTGTGGAAGAGATGCTGCGCCGCCACGCGCGGGGCAGGCTCGTGGAGGTCTGCAAGGACTGGCTGGGCCTCTATGCGGACGAGCACATCGAGATTGGTCTGACCTTCTCGCTGTTCGCCTGCCGGAGCGGCGCTCCGGGGACGGAGATTCTGGACGTCTTCGTCAGGGACTACGAACTGGCAGCAACGCTGTACAACGAAGCCGTCGAGGAGGCCGACTGCGGCCTCCGGCGGCTGAAGATCTCGGACGGCGAGCTGCCCTTCTTCGCCGTTCTGGAGCACGAAGGCCACGCGGTGCGGACGGGCACGTTCCTGCGCGGGGACCAGATTCAGGTGCAGGACATGGCATTCCGGCGCACAACTGACGGCCGCCTGCCGCTGGACGAAATGGCGCGCGCCGGCGTGCGGTGTCTGGCCGGCAAGGCCGTAGTGCTCGTCATCCAGGTGAGACTGGGCACGCAGGGCGGTCCGCTGGTGCTTCCCTATCGGGGTTCGCCCTACATGCCGGCCGCCGACCGGTTGGCGCAGAAGCTTGCCGAGCAGAACCTGCTGCCCGCCGGACTCCACCCGGTGGTGCGCATCCGGTTTCACTTCCTGGACAGGCTCCGGGAACTGGACACGGCCGTCCGTTTGCCGCCGCACGTGGCCGCAGCCTTTGGCCGCGACACCGTGCCCGCCAGTGTGCTGGGCGAGAACTACGCGGCGCTGGCCAGGGAAGCGACCGACCGCCTCGAAGCATTCAAGGACCCGCAGGCTCGGCAGCGCTGGCAGCACGATAACTGCCCCGAGACCGCCCGGGCAATCGAGGCGCTGGACAGCCGACGCCGCCAGTTGGCCCGGACGGACCCGAAAGGACCGGAGATCCGGACCCTGTGGAGGGAAATCAAAGCCCTTCAGACCGAGCTGACCGACAAGCTGGTCCGGCAGATTGCAACCGACTACCAGGTGCGCGACCTGGACTACTTCGACTCGCGCGGGGCGCTGCTGCCCTGGAGCGTGGCGCTGGGCGGCGAGGAATTCTACAATAGGTTGATTGCAGAAGCGGAGTTGAACGCCGAACCGGTTCCCGACGGGGCGTCCCGTGACTAGAACGCGCAGAATCCTTGACCACTACGACCGGCGCATCCGGCCCGGCCGGGCCAGCTTCGAGGTACTCGACTGGTCCGACAGGGATTCCCAGTTGAAGCGTTTCGCCGTGCTGCCGGCCAACGTCGAGCTCGACGGCAAGATACTGCTGGACGTCGGCTGTGGTCTTGGGGACCTGTGGGCGTTCCTGAATGCGCAGGACATCAGCGTCCGGTACGTTGGCGTGGACCTGTCCGAGAAGATGCTCTGCGCCGCGCGCCGACTCCACCCCGACGCCGTGTTTGTCAACGCCGACGTCTTCAAGGACGTGGTCTTTCCTCCGGGGGCGTTCGACGTCGTTTTCGCCTCGGGCGTGTTCAATCTTGACCTGGGGAACAACCGGGCGTTCCTGCCCCGGGCCGTGCGGCGCCTTCTTGATCTGGCCGGAGAGTGTGCCGTCTTCAACCTTCTGCACAGGCGGGCGGCCGTCTGCCACGAGGGCTACGTCTACTACGACCCGGCCGAAGTCCTCAAGGACTTAGAGGCGATGTCCTGCCACGTCACGGTGCTGGACGACTACCTCGACGGCGACTTCACGGTGATCTGCCGCAAGGTGGACTCCGTGTGAGGCACCGGCGGGAGGGATCTGCCATGATACGCAACGTACGTTGTTTCAGACAGTTGAAACAGGATTTCAGAAGGCGCAGTCTTGTTTCAGGCCACGGCCTCTTGGTAAAATAAGGGCGTAACGGGGTCTCTCTTGTCTCGCGAGGGTGAAACAGCGTCGTCCACATGCCGAGGTGATCCTGGCGCTGCGGCATAGGACCCTTAGCCCCCCTCTCCCTCCTCAGCCTTTCGTCCGACTTTGACGCATATCCCACAATCGCATGTCGGATCATGGAAGGGCACGACGACCATTACGCTTCCCCAGAGAAGCATGTCCCACCACCATGCTTTCATATCCTCTCCCTGCACATTCACGAAGCGGTACGCGAAGACGGACTTCTCAACCCCGTGGATGTCAAGGTCGAGGTTCAGCATCTCCTGGATCCCCCGCGGAACGTCCTCTGGTCGGCCGAACGCGTCCCAGTTGTGAGGGGTGTTCTCTGGCAGGAACCTGCCATCATGATGGAAGAACAGACCCCGCACAATCTTCCACATCACCCGGTGGACACGAGGCCCATCGAACGTCTTAGCGACCAGGTACTGCGGCAAGTGGAGCCCACCTGGACGCTGGTCGAACTCTGCCAGAACCTTCTCGTGCAGGACTAGACCTGGCCTGCCCATACTGCGGACGCGATGGCGCCGGTCCCGACGAAGCGCCCATCCCACAGGCGACTGGACAGCGGTTGCTGACAGGGATTGGAACACGTACTCCTCGTCTTTGGCGTAGGACGCGTTACACTCTCGATGCGTGGGAATAGTCAGAAGATTCACGCCGTCCCTGAGGTCCTTCGGAAAGAACTGCTGGGGCGGAACGTGTTCCCTGCTTCGGTCATCCTCCAATGCTTTCCCGCAGAGGTGACAGATAGACTGCCCGGGACTCTTGTGCCCGCTGCACATCGCTATCCATTCCTTAGTCCCGTAGGAACGGGATTATCCGACGGTCGCGCTGCTCTGTCAACACCGGCCACACGTAGGGCACCTCGACCAGGGCGACCCTCCGGGGAGGGCGGCGGCACCCCTCCTTTGTACCTCAACCTGCCCGGGTAATGTGAGGCTGGAGAATCCGGCCTGCCCGGTCTGCCTTGTGGTAGAATGTCGTCGGCCTATCAGACAAGGGGGTCCAGGCTATGGCGAGTCGAACACGTAGGATTGCAGTGTGGGCAGCACTCACTGTGCTTGTCAGTATCGTTGTCGCCATCTGTCTCCTGTGGCCCAGCCAGGTCAACAGAGAGCGGCAGCTTCTCGAGAGGGTGCAAGCTGACGTTCAGCAGGCCACGAAGGATGGGGGAGACGTACTGGCTGAGTTGCGGAAGGAACGACAGAGAATAGGCCAACGTGAGGCCGGCACAGTGGGAACACTGGAACAACTCCCGGCCGCCACGGCCGCCGCAGACAACGGGAAGCAACGCGAGCAATTGGAACAGAAGAGACAGCTTCTTGAGCTTCTGAAGGAACAGAATCCAGCACTCCATGAGGCTTTCCGGCGAGACCTACAGGCGTTTGTGCAGGATGAGTTGGGTCGGGCAGAGGACTGCGAGGAGCGTGCGCGTCGGTGCCACGACAAGGACGAGCGACGGCGTTGGCTGGCGCTTGCCAAGCGAGCCCGAGACACTGCCCGGATATCACAGGCTATGCTCGGCGAGTGAGGCCACGCTCTTGCCGGGACAACGCGCCGGACGGGCCGTCCGGCGTCGGTCGGTCCTGAATCACGCCTGGCACAGCAGCCCGTTGAAAAATGTGGCTCAGCCGCCCTCGCAGGCTGCAAAGCTGCGACAGGAGCGACGGAGGCCCGGCTTGTAATGTAGCGCAGCCGCCCTCGGCTGCGGCGGATGACGATGGCCGGAACTCAGGCGAGGGCGCCTGAGCTACATACATACGGCAGTCTGGAGCGCCGAGGGATTGAGTGTTGCGGGAGCTGTTTGTTTCTCAACAGGCTGATAGGAGGATATGACAGTGACGTTGAAGAAGCTGCCTAGAGGGTTGCTGAACAGGGCCAGGAAGCGCCGGCAAGACCTGCACCGACATCCTGAACTCGGTTACGAGGAGGTGCGGACGGCCTCGGTGGTCGCCGAAGCCCTGCGTGAGTCGGGTGTGGACGAAGTCCGGACCGGCGTGGCGGAGACGGGCGTCATAGGGCTGCTGCGCGGTGCTCGCCGCGGGAAGACCGTCGCCCTCCGTGCGGACATGGATGCGCTGCCGATCCTGGAGGAAACGGGCCTGCCCTACGCTTCCGTCAACGACGGGCT
>DAOVRD010000222.1 GCA_030628375.1 Planctomycetota bacterium | reverse complement strand
CGTGTGTGCTGGTACAGGGAAAAACGGGACAGGCACAGAACGACGTGCCAGTCCCTGTTTTTCCCCGGCCGCGCTCGGCTCAGCCGCAAGAGGCAAACAGACGCCGCCTTGGGCTAACAGCCTGTTGAAAAGCAAACAGCTTCGGAAATACTCAATAACTGAGCGCCCCAGACTGCCGTATGTGTGTGGCACAGGCGCCCTCGCCTGTGGTTTTCTCAGCCGGGGGCGGCTGAGCCACATTTTGCAGCGGGCCGCTGAGTCAGCGTCTGCCTTCCGGCCATAGGGGCTTTATCTTGATGATGCCGCCGGAATCCTGAGCGATGTACATCATTCCCTCGTCGTCCAGGGTCAGGCCCTCCTGGTCCGCGCCCGGGAGGGCCAGTATCCGCAGCATCTTGCCGTCGGTCGTCATCTCCATGAGGGTATTGGTGGCGTCGCTCGCCGCCAGGATGTGGCCGGTTTGGGCATCGTAGTGAAGGGCCGCCACGTCTATCACACCGGGCGCGAACCATGCCCTTATCTTCACTTCTGCAGGTTCGGACGTCGCTCGCAGCGGCACCTCGACCTCGGCGATCAGCGACTTCTCGCCGTCGGGGTCTTCGGAGAAACTCTGATTGGACACGAAGAACGTCCCGCCGTGGGGATGCTTGTCGTTGGGCACGAAGCAGATGCCCTCGATTCCCTGTCCGCCGGGCTTGAAAAGCTCCACTCCCTCGAATTGCCGCGGGATGCTGAACTCGCGCAGGGGTTCGAAGTCCTCGGGGCTGACTTCGAGGATCTTCTCCTCGCCTTCGATTGCCACGTACAGCAGACCCGTCCGGGGCACCCGAGCCAGTCCCTCGAAGTCGGCGCCCCGGCGCAGCGCCTTTTGCTTCAGCATCTTGCCGTCCGTCGTCATCTCGCAGATGTCGCCCTCGTCTCCTACCACGAACAGCGTCCCGCGCCGGTCGTCGTACACTATGCCCGATGGCTCGTTGAAGCTCTCCTTGTCGATGTTCCCGTGCCATTCGTACCGCAGCACGACTCGCCTCGGGTCCCGCACCGGACGCGGGGCGCCCTGTGCACAGCCGGCGAGCGAACCGCACACTCCGAGCACCACTATGCACGAAGTGATCTTCGCCTTGCGAAGCGCTGCCCTTATCATTCGGCCAGGCCCTCCTTGGCCAGGTTGTGTTCCGGCGACGGATCGCATTGCAAAGATGTTACCACATGACGGTGATCGAATCCGATACGCCGCGCAGGACGGCCGCTCCTTTCTCGGGGTCCACTTCGTACGGAACCGCGCGCGGCACGAGCGGTCCCTCCGGGTCTTCGGGCGTCCGCGGGCACTTGTCTTGATTGCGCGGGCCGGCTATAGTGGTGCGTGAAGGAGACGGGACGGAGCAGAGGGCTCCGTCTCGGCTCCGATTGTGTATGTGCGTTCTGTGCAGAACGGAGGGAGCATGAAAGGCGAGAGCGCAAGAGAAATGTCGCGCCGGCGGTTTCTGAAGGCCACGGCCGACGGGGCACTGACGTTGAGTTCGATTCCCACCATTATCATTCCCAGACGGGTCGAGGCCCTCCAGCCAGGCGGGAGGGTGCACCCTTACATCAGTCCGCTTCGCGTGGTCGGCGTCCGGGACGCGGGGATGGCGAGCGCCGTCGAGGGGGGGGCGAACTGGGCGAAGCAGGAGCAGCTCGTCGTCTGGGACGCCGTTCAGCAGAACATGGACAGGATGGCCGTCGCACTGGCCCAGGAACGCAACCCCGCCGATGCGTGGGGCAAGATATTCCTGAAACCTGCCGCGAAAAGCTGGAGTGATGTTGTGGTGGCCATAAAGACCAACCAGATCGCCATTCAGCGCACCCGCAGCGCCGTGATGAGCAAGGTCTGCCGCGTCCTGACGGCTCTGGGTGTCAAGGGCTCCAACATCCACATCTACGATGCCTGCCACGGCGGGAACATGTCCCGCACGAATCGCTTCCAGGGATTGCCGGAAGGCGTTCACCTGGCCGACAAGTGGGGCGGCTCCACTGTGAATACCCTTGTGCCGACCCCGTACTTCGACGGCCAGCGGGAGGCGCCGTGCCTTGGCCCTCTGGTCAAGGGAGAGGTGGACATCCTGGTGAACATCGCCCTGTGCAAGGGCCACGGCGCCGGGTGGGGCCGGTTCACCATGAGTCTGAAGAACCACTTCGGCACGTTCAGCCCCAAACCCGGCCACGGGCAAGGAGGCAGCGCCGATTACCTGATAGGCATCAACAAATCGCCCGAGATACTCGGCCAGATGGATCCGCAGACGGGCGACGTCCTCTTCCCGCGTCAACAGCTCTGCATCATAGACGCCCTGTGGGCAAGTGACAAGGGCCCGAGCGTGCCTACCAGCGCCCAGCCCAACGCTTTGACCATGGGCACGTTCGGCCCGGCGCTGGACTACGTCACTGCGATGCGGCTCCGCAAGGACACACTGGGCTGGACGGTGCGAGAAGACGTGCCCAGGCGCTTCCTTACGGAATGCGGCTATACCGTGGCTAACTTGCCGAACGGAGGGCAGATCGTAGACGCCATGACGACGGCGGCGTGACGTCTGACGTTCGGCCTTTGCATATCGCCTGCCGGGCGGGAGGCAATCCCGTCCGGCAGTTGGCATTGGGGGGTGAGCTGTAGAAACCCTCTTCTGGGTAGCCCCCGGCCTCTCGCCGGGGGCGCCATGAGTCCGCCAGCGCCGGACGAGACCCCGCGCGGTCAGGCGTGCTCCTGCCTTGCGACCGCGATCAACTCGTCCAGGGGCGCAGAGGCAACGCAGATGGCAGTGTCGGCGGCGCCGTAGTACACCTTGACCTGGCCGTCGGGCTCCACTATCGCACCGGAAGCGAACACGATGTTGTTGATGTCGCCGACCCTCTCGTAGTCCGCCCGCGGAGCCAGGATCGGGATGTCACTCCTGCCGACGACCACCGAGGGGTGTTCCAGGTCCAGCAGCACCACGCCTGCGCGGTAGATCGGCCCGCCGGACGTCATCTTCACCCCGTGATAGATCTCCAACCAGCCTTCTTCGGTCTCGATCGGAACGGCCGAGCCTCCGATGCGATAGGCGTCCCAGTATCCGGGACGGGGCGAGATGACCACGCGCGAATCCCCCCAGTGCAGCAGGTCCTCCGAGAATGAAACCCACAAGCTGCCGATCTCGTTGCCTATCGGACGGTCGAAACGGACGTATCGTCCGTTCACTCTTCGCGGGAACAGGATGCCGTCCTTGTTGCCGGGCTCAGATATGACGCCGAGCCGCTCGTAGTTACAGAAGTCTTTCGTCTTCGCCAGGGACATCACGGGCCCGAAGCCGCTGAAGGCGGTGTACACGACGTATATCTCGTCCTCCAGAAGCGTGGCGCGCGGGTCCTCGATGCCCGCCACCTCGTACCTGGCCATCGGCCCTTCGGTGGTGGGCACCAGCACGGGCAGCTCGTCTATCGTGAAATCGTACCCGTCCTTGCTGCGCCCCAGGGCGAACAGAGAATAGCCGTGCTGCCCCTCCACCCGCAGCAGGATGAAGTAGTCGTCCCCGACCTTGAGCGGTGTTCCGTTGAAGACCGTATTGCACGTGAAGGGGATGTCCGCGGCGGTGATTATGGGGTTGCCTTCGTAGCGTTCAAGCAAGTCGCTGGCTGTCAGCCCCGGCATCGTCAGCGCCCCTCCGTCGCCTTGTCGATCAGGCAGATCTGTTCCAGATCCTCGACCGACACTATGCCGAGGCAGATGCAGCTATCGGCGGCCCCGTAGTAAATCTCCACCTCGCTGCCGTCGTCGGACAGAATAGCGCCGGAAGAGAACACCATGTTCGCCACGTCGCCGATCCGTTCGTAAGGCTCACGCGGCGCAATGACGGGGATATTCGACCGGCCCAGGATCTGGGTGGGATTGTCGCGGTCCAGGACGGCGGCGCCCAGCCGGAAAAGCGGCCCTCCCGGCACGTTCTTCACGCCGTAGTAGAACAGCAGCCAGCCGGACTCGATCTCGATGGGCGGGGCCGCGCCTCCGATGCGGTGGTAGTCCCAGAAGCCGTGTCGGGGGGTCATGACGGCCTCCCACCCGCCCCAGTGAACCAGATCATCCGAGTAGCTGATCCAGATGTTGCCGCCTTCGCGGGGCCGTTCCAGGCGTGCGAATCTCCCGTTGATCTTGCGCGGGAAAAGCAAGCCGTTCTTTGTGTCCGGCTCCGAGATGAGGGCTATCCGCTCTATGTTGACGAAGTCTTCCGTCCTGGCCAGCGCCAGGCGGAAGCCGTGGCCCGACTGTGCCAGGTAGACGATGTAGAACGTGCCGTCGAAGTTCGTTATCCGCGCGTCGCGCACGCCGTGGCTTTCGTACGTGGCGAACGGCTCTTCCTGCGAAGGCGACATGACGGGCGACTGGTCAATGGTGAAGTGTCGCCCGTCCTCACTGCGCGCGCGGTAGATGGAGCAGTCCCCTCGCAAGTTCTCTATGGTGATCAGCAGAATGTACTCGCCGTTGTACTTGATGGCGCCGGCATTGTGCACGTCGCTGGCCGGGAAGGGCAGGTCGCGCATGGAAAGGATGGGGTTTCCCTCCCACCGGTGGACGATGTTCCTGTGTATCTTGGCGGTCATAGGCTTGGTTGAAGCTGGATTGTGCAAGTTCCGTCCTTCAAAAGCAAGGGAAAGGCGCCCACGGGGGTTGGGCCGTTGTGCGGCCCGTTCCTTCGCGGTATATTGTTCGTATTGCTTTGGCCTCGTCTTAGTCCCATTCCGGTGGCGATTGAGCCCGGGTGCAGCTTGCATGCAACTTGACGAACTGCTCAAACTGGCCAAGAAGGGGAAGCTCGACGAACTCGAGTCGGTCTGGGTCAGTGCGGTTGACGCAGGCTCCCCCCAATGGGAGGGCCTGCTCGACGTGCCCGAAGTGCTTGCGGATCGCGGGCATGCGGATATGGCGGAGTCCTTGCTGTGGTATCTGGTGGACGCCCGCCGGGAGTCCGGCGATCCCGAAGGCGCGCTGGCGTCCGCCCGACGCGGGGGGCAACTGCTGCCCGACAGCGACGTGATGCGCGCGCTGCTCGTGGAGCTTTGCGCCGAAGCATACGGGGATCGGGAGGACCTGCAGGACCTGATGCGCCTGACGCTCGACGATGCGCGGGTGCCGCTGGACGAAGCGCTGGCCGCCCTGGAGAAGATGCTGTCCCTGTTGCCCGGCGCCTACGTTCTTGATTCGCACTACAATGCAGTGGGGCGCGTGGACGGCTTCGATGCCGCACGGGGCGGCGTAGTCGTTGATCTGGCCGACTCGACGAAGGTCTACGGGATCGGGCTGGTTCACCGACTCGAGCTGGTGGGGGCGGACGATTTCCGGGCCCTGTGCGCCTTCGAGCAAGAGAGACTACAGTCGCTTGCCCGGGAAGACCCCGAGCAACTCATCCAACTGGCCCTCAACGCCCTGGACCGCCGCATGCCGCTCCAGAGGCTGCGGGTCTACCTTGAGCCGGTTGTCGGGTCGTGGTCGAAGTGGTGGACGGCGGCGAGGAAGAAGCTGGAAAGATCGTCCGTGATTGGCATGACGGGCGGCCGGACGCCGTCGTTGTTCTTGCGCAGCAGGCCGCTCTCCCACGGCGAGCGCCTGATCCGCCAGTTCGATACGATTGAGGAGCCTGTGGCGAAGCTTGCAGCGGCCTTGCGCATACTCGGTGAGGCAAAGGCCCACGGCGACCTGGAAAGCGAGGCGCTTCAGCGTGTGGCCGACGGGGTCGGTCGGATCGGTCGTCAGGAGGCGAGCGCTTCGCTTCCTGTGGCGTTGGCCGGCGCTGCCGTGGCGGACGCCTTCCGGCTGGAGTTCCCGGACGTCAGCGTCGGGGATACCGTGAGCACGGATGCGATAGTAGAGGTCCTGCGTGACGCAGGGGCGTTCGCCGCGGCCGTCAGGGATGAGGAGGTGCTGCTCTGTGCCCTGGACTTCGTCCGCAAGAGCGCGCCGCGGGCCTTGTCGGACTTCTGCATCGGGCTGATGCCGTTGCTCGAACGCGGGGTCTGCGATAAGGTGGCCCGCAACCTTCTGGCGGCGGGGGCAGGGGGGCCGCTGGTCGAGGCGGCGCAGGAGATCCTGGCGCGATCGGACAGGACGCCGGGGTCTCTGGCCTGGTTGTGGCGGGCGTGCGCGGGCGCGCCCGCTGAGCCGCTGCGTCAGGCGGTCGAGCCCGCGGCGGTGGCCATGCAACTCCTGGCCACGTTGGCTGCGCTGGTCAGGGCGGGCGAGCTGACCGAGGAGGAGAGGAAAGAGCAGATCAGTGAGGTACGCAGCGCCCTGTTCATGCGGAGCGGAGGCTCCCTGCGGCAGGTCCTGGAGGGGGCCCGGCCGGAGCAGCTCGCAGCCGTCAAGGCTCTGGGTGAGCGCAACCCCGGTCTCACTCTCGGCATGCAGGCCGACCTGATAGGCATGGTCAGCCGCATCCGTCCCGAGTTGTTCGAGAAGGCCGTGCCGCCGTGGGAAGAGGACGTCGTCTACACGACGAAAGCGGGCACCGAGAAGAGGAAGGCCGAGTTGGAACACATAGCCCACGTGCGGCTCCCGGAGATCATGCGCGAAATCGGACAGGCGGCCAGCTTTGGCGATGTGACCGACAACGCGGAGTACAGGGCGGCCGTGGAGGAGCGTGCTCGTCTGGCGCAGAGGGCCGCACGAATGCAGGAGGAACTCGCCGGGGCGCGCCTCATCACTGCCGAGGTAGCCGCGGCCGACCACGTCACCGTCGGCAGTCGCGTCCAGGCCCGCAACCTGGCTACCGGCCAGGTCCAGACGATAACGTTCCTCGGGCCCTGGGATGCGAGGCCCGAGCAGGACGTGTACGCCTATGACGCGCCGCTGGGCCTCGCCTTCATGGGCAAGCGCGTGGGCGACACCGTGACCTATAGCGCCGGCCCCGAAGAGCGCCGATGGGAGATCCTTCAGGTCGGGCCGGGGATCTGAGACCCCTCCGCGGCCCTCAGGATAGTCGCCTGCGAGAACCCCGCCGGTTGTGCTACCCGGCCTTGTGGATGACGATGCTGCCGCCTCCGATCTCGGTCGCGGCCTCGGAGTCGTCGTCTTCGCCCATCTGGTTGTCGTAGACGATGGCGTCGGTGGCCTTGTCCCCGATCTTG
>DAOVRD010000278.1 GCA_030628375.1 Planctomycetota bacterium | reverse complement strand
GGCCTGTTTCTTGAGGGCCTTTTTTCTCTGCTCCCGCTTTTCCAGTTGCCTTTCCCTGCTCTCGGCCAGTGCGTCCCCAAGCTCGTACCTCTTGATCTGCTGGACTCCTTTGAGACGCACCATGACACGCGCCTTGCCCGCGCTGCCCTGCCCTATCAACAGCCACACACCGAATAAGAGGAAAAGCACTGAGAAAACGACCAGCGCCAGGATCACTATGTTGGCCATTGCGTGTCCCCTCTGCCAAGTGTGCGGACGCCAGGCGATCAGACGATGAACAGGTCGGGCGAGACGTTGATGCCGGTGGCGCGGATCTTGTCAAGGAAGCGCGGCACCACGCCGGTGGCAGCATGCTCGCCGAGGCTCTTGCCGTCCTCGCTGACACCTTTACGTTCGAACTTGAATATGTCCTGCATGGTTATCATCTCGCCTTCCATCCCGACCACTTCGCTGAAGTAGGTCATCTTCCTGGTGCCGTCGGGGAGGCGCTGCGTCTGGACGATAACATCCAGGGCACTGCTGATCTGCTGCCGCAGGGCCGTCTGAGGCAGATCCATGCCGCCCATTGCGACCATCGTCTCAAGTCTGATGAGGGCGTCGCGCGGCGTGTTGGCGTGCACTGTGGACATTGAGCCGTCGTGCCCGGTGTTCATGGCCTGAAGCATGTCCAGAGCTTCCCGGCCACGGATCTCGCCCAGGATTATCCGGTCAGGACGCATACGCAGGCAGTTGATCAACAACTCGTACTGCGTCACCCCGCCCTTGCCCTCGATATTAGGCGGCCGCGTCTCCAACCGGACCACATGCGGCTGCTGCAACTGAAGTTCCGCACTGTCCTCAATGGTGATGATGCGTTCCCGGTCGCTGATGTAGGCGCTGAAGATGTTGAGCAAGGTCGTCTTGCCCGAACCGGTGCCGCCGCTGATAAGAATGTTCAGGCGGGCTGCAACGCACGCCTTGCACAACTCCGCGACCTCCGCGGAGATGGTGTCGCCGGCGATCAACTGGTCCATGCTGAGGGTGTCCGACCGGAACTTGCGGATGGACAGGACCGGATAATCCACGGCCAGCGGCGGTATGATGGCATTCACGCGGGAGCCGTCCGGCAGACGCGAGTCGCACATCGGGGAACTCTCGTCCACGTGCCGGCCCACTTTCGAGACGATGCGGTCTATGACGTGGCGCAGGTGCTTATCGTCCCTGAACTCAACATCGCTCAGCAAGATCTGGCCCCGGCGGTCCACATAGACCTGCTTGGCGCCGTTGACCAGTATGTCACTGATTTCCGGATCCTGCAGGAGGGGTTCAAGCGGCCCGAAGCCGACCACGTCGTCCACGATCTCCTGCAGGAACAGGTCCCTTTCCTCCCGGTTGAAGCTGACGGCGCTCTGATCCAGCAGCTTGCCCCCCACCGAGCGTATCTGGCTGTCCACCTCGTCCTCGGTCAGCTCGTTCAGAATTGTCAGGTCCAGAGCGTCAAGCAGTTTGCGTCGGACATTGTCTTTCAACTCCAGATATTGCTCACGCCCAATGGAGCTCCTCCGCTTGCGCACGGAGTACCCGACCTCAGTCTGCGCTTTGAGCTGGGCCTTTTTGGCTTCCTCTGTCTTGGCCTTCTTTGCACGCGTGGGCGCTTTCGGCCGCCCTTCGTCGGTCCGGACCTTCTTCAGTCTTTCCCTCAACGTGCCCATATCTTAACTTCCTCCAACACCACCGATAACGCCTGCCCACCTGCGGAGCGCACGGCCAAACGGGCGGCGCCGCTGTTCACCGCACCCAGTTGAAGAGGCCCTTTTTCTTCCTCTCTTTCGGGGTCGGCGGAAGCCCGGCCGTGTGCCGCGCCAGCGCCACCAGACTGCGCGCGACCTGCCCATCCGGATCGAGCACGTCGAGCGTCTGGCCGGAGTTCAGAGAACTGATAACCTGCTCAGAGCTGTACGGAATCAGCCAGTGAAGCGGTTGATCAACGTGTTCCACTATCTCGTCCAGCGTGACCTCACGGCTGTCATAGTACCTGTTGACGATGAGCTTCACCTTGTCGTGCTTGTAGCCGAGTTCCTTGAAGGTTTCCAGCACACGGATGGTGCGCCGTATCGAGGGCAGGAGCATCTCGCAGAGCAGGAATATCTCATCCGCTTCGTCCAGCCCGACCACGGAGTAGTCGTCAATGGCGTGGGGCAGGTCGAGGATGACGTAAGGGTAGCTCTTGCGGCAGATCTGGATGACGCTCCGCAGCTGCCAGGGGTCCATGCCCTGCGACTCCTCCAGCGAGACGGCGGCCGGCAGGACGGCCGTGCCGCTCTCGTGCTTGCTCACAAAGGTCTCCAGCAGGTTCTCGTCCAGCCGCTCTTGCTCGTGGGCGGCGTCGGCCACACTGTGCGAGAACTCCAGGATGTCCATCGCCAGAGCCACAGACCCGAACTGCATGTTCATGTCCACGATGCAGCATGACTTGGGAGTCCCGACCGCTTTGGCGATCGCCGCGGCAAGGTTGCAGGCCACCATAGTGACGCCCGTCCCCCCGGCGGCGCTGAAGACCGCGACGACCTTCCCCTCGCGATCGGCCAGTATGCCCTTCCTCTTGAACAGCCCCCCCATTGCCTTCGACAGCTCGGCGGGGTCTATGGGAAACTCCAGGAACTCGTCGCTGCCCGCACGCATGCACGAGACCAGCAACTCCCGCGTGGGCTCTTTGCTGATGACGACGATGCCCAGGTCTTCAGCGACGCCGCGGACGCTCTCGATGATGGCCAAAGCGGGATCGTTCGGCGTGTCCACGCCGACGACCAATGCGGCCGGCTTCTCCTCCTGCACCATCCTGGCCGCCTCGCGCAGGTCGGCAAGCGGCATAAGCTCCAGGTCCGAATCATAGTTGCTGAAGGCTTCTATGATCTGCGCGCAGTACTCCTCGTTCGGATGCAGGACCAGTATCTTGATCTGCGCCATGTCTTCACGCCGCCGACACCAGCGCCTCCAACTCAGCGATCCCCGGATGCGCGGGGAACTTCTTCTTCATGTCTTCCAGCTTCGCACGGGCCTCCGCCTGCTTGCCCTGTTGCAGGTGGGCTTTCAGTATCTGCTCGTCCAGGTGGAAATCGGCCCGTGCGTCTTTGAGCAGCTTCTGGTAATTGCTCAGAGCGGCCGCGGGCGCGGGGCTGCCCGCCGCGGGTTCGAATGCCCTGTCCCCGAACCCCGCCAGATCAAGCAGCAGGTTCTCAGCCGCGGGCAGATTGCCCTGGACCAGCGCCTCGCCAATGACCTTCAGCAACTCACCATACTGCGCCTGCTCCATCTCCTTCTGGATGCTCTGGCGAAGGTCATTGACCTGCTGCATGATTCCTTCATCATCCCGACACTCAGGTCGCCCCTCTACGTCGTCCAATATGCTCAGGGCCCGTGGGTAGTCCACACCGCCTTCCGCAGCCCGGCGGGCCTGTTCCAGCAGGCCCTCAGCCATAGCCTTGGCACACCGGGTTATCTCCTGTTTCGCCTGGCTGCCGATCTTCGCCAACTCGCGGTAGGCCAACGTGACCTCCCTGAGCAGGGCAACGGCTCTTTCGTGCTCGCCCTCCTCGATCAGCTCGCGTCCCCTGTCCAGCAGCCACTGGGCTTCCTTCTTCCTCACTTCCTCGGGCAGGATCGCCAGGATCGGTCCCTCACAGCCGCTTTCCCTGGGCCTGCTCAGACGGAAATCGTCTTCTTTCGTATTCACAAAGGCGCGCTCGTGCTCATCCTTGACCAGCAGGTAGACGTTGGGCGCCGGCTTTTCTTCCTTGAGCGGACGTCCCTTCTCGTCGAGACGGCCGATGGCGTATATCTGGACGCAGTCCATGAAATCCACAAACTCCCGACCCCTGAGCCACAACAGGTCCACCTTCATGCCGGCCCGGAAGCGACCCGTCTTGATGTCGTCCGAATCAACGGCGATCTTCTTCAGGTACATGCCCTTCGGGATGAACTCGTCCTCAGAAAGGATCTGGGGCTGAAGCACGACCTGGTGCTTCACAAACGAGGTGTTCGCCACCATCTGCTGCTCGGCGAAAGCCGCCTCGTCGGTAATGGCCCCGGCAGGCGTCAGGTGCTTGGGCCACCCATCCACAAATATCACATTGGCGTCGTCGCCGGAGCTTCGCAGCGGCTCACCGAACACTATGTCCCTATTGGCGAGCAAGATCTCCACACCCTCGACGACCGTTCCGCCCGGCTGAGGCTTCAACCGCTTGTTGACGGCCACCACAGCGACGACGGCACACACGGCTCCCAGAACGACCAGAAGTATCGCTCGCTTGCTCCTCACGTCTTCAAGACCCCCTTCTCATCTGGCGGACACACTATCAGACACGCGCTGCCTCTCCCGCCGACGCAGCCCAGTCCCGCACATCGCTATTACTCACGCCGAAAGGCGCAGCGCCCGTTCAGAGGCAGGGAGCTTTCGAGCCCCGGAACGATGCCGCCCACGATCACCTGAAAGTTGGAGCCAACGGTGACGTAGACGCGATCCCCTTCGGCCGAGTCCGCAAGGCCGCCTGGCCGCTCGATACCGTCCGAGTCCTCGACAACCACCGTCGTGGTCCAGGCGTCGGAGAACCCCACACCGTTCATGAAGCTGTCCACCGCATTTGTCACATCTTCGTTCAGCTTGCCCAGCAACGATCCCACGCGCGCCCCTTCCCGCGACGCGTTGGTCAGAAGATGCAGGTGAAAGTAGGCCCTGCCGAACTCCACGGCTGCAAAAAGCAGCAGCAGGAATAGCGGCAAGACCAACGCGAACTCAACCACGGCCTGGCCGCTGCGGCCACGTCGCTTCTGTCGTGCAGATTCACCTTCCATCTCTCACCTCACACATATCCGGCTCAACAGATGATGGATCCGCGCCAGCACACGATTAGCGCGTACACGAGCCCGCCGCCCAACACAACGTCACTGCACGACTGTGTAAGCAAAACTAATGCCGAGTCGTCATATAAGACACGTCCCGGCCCGCTCGAAAACGCAATCTCAACGCCCGCAAGGGCTTACGCAAGCCCTGACGCCCTCAGGAGCGTCTGTGACCTCCTCTTCTAACACACCGATCCGACATCTTGATGGTAACACAACAGGCCGCCCTTTGCAACACCAGTTTGCCGCCAACTCCCCGGCCGCCGGCCGCCCTGGAAGCCGTTTGGCGCCTCGCGGGCCCTTCCGGTGGCTCCACGCGCCGATCCGGACGGCGGCCCCAGACGCTGCGACACACCTGAGGCTTGGCAAAGCACCTGGGTTCTGCTCTAATAGGTCGCCGTACCCCTTGAAACCCAAGCCCCCATGGAACCAGCGCGTGGCGGACGATTGCATCAGATTCCTCGGAACCGCTGGCGCGCGCTTCGTCATGGCGAAGCAACTGCGCTACTCGGCCGGCACCTACCTGGCCCTGAGCGGGCAGAAGGTGATGCTTGACCCCGGTCCCGGCACGCTGTTGCGCTGCGCCAGGTCCAGACCGCCTGTGGATCCGTGC
>DAOVRD010000358.1 GCA_030628375.1 Planctomycetota bacterium | reverse complement strand
GCCGCAGCCGAGGGCGGCTGCGCTACATTACGAGCCGAGCCTCCGTCGCTCCTACCGGAGCTACGGAGCCCAGGGGGCGGCTGAGCCACATTTTTCAACGGGCTGCTGGGCCGCCGTGGCCGTACGATGGATTGCCTGCCGCGCGCGCGACGTGTTGGAATTCGCCGGAGCGAGCGGTTAGAATCGGAGAACGCGTCGAGTGTTCTTCCCCGAACCCCTACAACGCACGAACCATGGCAAGATTCGGCATTTATAAGCCCACTCCGCCCATCGTCCTGCTGACGGATTTCGGATTCAAGGATAGCTACGTCGGCGTGATGAAGGGCGTCATCCGGCGCATATGCCGGGACGCCGACATCATTGACCTCTCGCACAACGTCATGCCTCAGGACGTGGCCGAGGCGGCCTTCGTGCTGGCGGCGTCGTACCGCTACTTCCCGGAGGGCGCGATCTTCACGTGCGTTGTGGACCCGGGCGTGGGAAGCGACCGGGCCGTGCTGTGCATGCGGTCGAACAAGCAGTTGTTCCTGGCGCCCGACAACGGCCTTCTGAGCGTGATGGCCGCGGAGAGTGCACCGGACGAAGTGCGCAGGGTGACGGCCGAGCAGTACTTCCTCAAAGAAGTCAGCACGACTTTCCACGGGCGCGACATCTTTGCGCCGGTTGCCGCCCACCTGGCGATGGGCCTGGAGATGTCGAAGCTGGGACCGCTGGTCAGGCAGAAGCACAAGCTGCGGTTGCCCAAGCCCGTCCGAACGGCCGACGGCCGCCTGCGAGGGGAAGCGATCTACATTGACCAGTTCGGCAACCTGATCACCAACATCCAGCGCGCCACTCTGGCCGGAAGCTTCGACGTGCCGGGGGACAGATTGGAGATACGCATAAAGCGGCGCAAAGTGCGCGGAATCTCCAAGACCTACTCCGACCGGAAGGAAGGGGAATTGCTGGGGCTGGTGGGCAGCAGCGGCTACCTCGAGGTGGCCGTCAACGGGGGCTCGGCGGCCCAGCTACTGGGCTGCGAGAAGGGGGACGCCGTCACCGTCGCGGTCCTGCAAGGGACTTCCCAGTAGCAACGCCCCACACCTGGGGGCGAGGAAGGACAGCGTAACAGGATGTACAGGATAAACAGGATAACAGAAAGATGGCAAACTATGGGAACGACAGCGACCGGCTCTTTTGAGGTACATGTCATCCTGTTCATCCTGTCTATCCCTGTTAATGACGGCGTAACAGGATGTACAGGATAGACAGGATAAGAGAAAGATGGCAAACTATGGGAACGACAGCGACCGGCTCTTTTGAGGTACATGTCATCCTGTAAATCCTGTCTATCCTGTAAATGCCTTGTGTACGTAACAAGGACCCGGCTCAGTATCCCATCGCCAGGACAGATCGCAAGCCGGCCACCTTCCGGTCGTTCACCTGCAGCGGGGTCGCGCCGCGAATCAACCAGCGGCCCTCGATCTTCTCCAGCGTCACGCGCCACTCGCTCCGGGCCATCCCGCCACCGACCCCCCTGTGGCGATGGGACTCCACGTGAACCAACACCACGGCCGCGGACCCGGCCATGCTGAGCTGCCGGACCACCAACGACGCCCGGGAGACCGGCTTGCTGCGCAGGGCGCGTTCGAGCCCCCTGGTCAGTTGAGCGCGATACAGCCCTTCTTCGCAGAAGTACGGCGAAACGTGGGCAAGCGCCTCCTGAGCATCGCCCTTTTCCACGGCCTTTCGCACGCCGACGAGGGCGGCCAACACCTTGTCCCGCTCGGTCTCGTAGAGGACCGAAACCACTGCGAGGGCTGCCACGACCACGCAGGCGACCACACCGAGCGACAGGCCCGGACGAGCGCGAAGAAGCGACAGCACGCGCGTGGCGTGCCGCGCCGGAGTCCGCCGGTCCGATCCCTGATTGCCCATATCCTCCTCCGCCCGGCCCGGCCGGCAGGGGGTCGCCGTCACTCTCGGGCGTAGCAGACCCCTAGCGCGGCCCGAACCAGATCGTCCACGTCGGGCAGGTATGCCCTCTCCAGCACCTCCGACTGCGGGGAGACGGCGTCGGCGGAACCGATCCTCGCTACGGGAGCGTCCAGGTGGTCGAGCGCGCCCTCCTGGATGCGGGCCGCCACCTCGGCGGTGAAGCTGCCGGTGCGGCAGGCCTGGCAGGCCACCACGCAGCGTCCCGTCTTGCGCACGGAACTGAGCACCGTCTCCATGTCCAGGGGCATCAGGCTGCGGAGGTCTATCAGTTCCGCCTGGATGCCGTGCCGCTGGGCGAGCACGTCGGCCGCTTCGACCATCATGTAGGCCAGCAGACCCCAGGCAACGATGGTCACGTCCTGGCCGCGGCGCCGCACGGCGGCCTGGCCGATGGGCACCACGTAATCGTCGCGCGGCACCTCCCCGCGCACGTTATAGAGGGCCTGCGACTCCACGAACATGACGGGGTTGTCGTCGCGGATAGCGCTCTTGAGCAGCCCCTTGGCATCGTGCGGCGTGGACGGACAAACGACGTAGAGGCCGGGCGTGTGGGTGGCATGTGCTTCGAGCGCCTGCGAATGCTGGCCCCCGTAGCCCTTGCCCGCCCCCACGGAAGTCCGAATGACCATCGGCACGGTGGTCTGGCCGCCGCTCATGTAGTGCCACTTGGCCGCCTGATTGAAGAGCTGATCGCCCGCCTGGAACTCGAAGTCGCTGTACATCAGCTCCACCACGGGACGCAAAGCCGTCATGGCCGCCCCCACCGCGGTGCCGATGATGGCAGCCTCGCTGATAGCGGCGTTGAACACCCGCCGCCTGCCGAAGGTCTCCAGCAGCCCCTTGGTCACCTTGAAGGCCCCGCCGTAGTCGGCCACGTCCTCGCCGTAGAGCACGACCCTCTCGTCGCGCAGCATCTCTTCGATCAGCGCTTCACCGATCGCCTCCTTGAAGGTGATCAGCCCTTCCTTCCGCTGGGGGAACGGGGGCTCCTGCAAGGTCTGCGCCCCGGCGAATTCGGGGGGCACTTCGGCGCTGACGGAATCGGCAAACACGTAACGCGTCACTTCGCCGGAGTCCGGGTCGGCGGCCGCCGCCGCACGGACCGCAGCTTCCTCGTGACGCGCCCGGACGGCACGCTGGAGGACCTCCAATTCTTGCCGGTCAGCCACGCCGGCTTCCGCCATCTGCCTGGAGAATGTCTCGATGGGGTCGCACTCCCGCCAGGCTTCCTCCTCGTCCTTGGCGCGGTACTCGTTGCGGGGGTCGCTCAGGCTGTGGCCGTGGTAGCGATAGCAGACCAGTTCGCACAGCACGGGCCCCTGTCCCGCCCGCACCCGCTGGGCGGCCCGGGCTATGGCATCGCGGACCGCCAGCACGTCCATGCCGTTGATCACCTCGGCGTGCATGCCCTCCATGGCGAAGGCGGCGCCCCGGCGGGCGAGGAAGTCCACCCCGGTCACTTCTCCCCGCTGCTGGCCCGTCATCCCGTACTGATTGTTGACGATGGCGTAGATGATGGGCAGCCCGAACGGCTTCTCGGCAAGCTGCTCGCTGGTGAACTGCGCCATGCAGCCGAAGTTCAGCGACTCCAGCACCACGCCGTTGGAGTATGCGCCGTCGCCGGCGAAGCAGAGCACCAGATCGTCCGTGCCGCGGCAGCGGGAGCTCAGCGCCGCGCCCGTCGCGATGCCCACCGAGCCGCCGACGATGGCGTTGGAGCCCAGGTGCCCGCTGGAGAAATCAGCGATGTGCATGCCGCCGCCCCGTCCGCGACAGTAGCCGTCCTCCTTGCCGAACAGCTCGGCCACCGTCCGGTAGACGTGCTGGGCCTTGGCCAGCTCCCTGAGCTCTTCTGCCGAGGCGCGCGCGGCTTCATCGGTCCCGATCCATGCGCGCAACTCTTCCTCGGTGCGATTCTTGATGGCG
>DAOVRD010000411.1 GCA_030628375.1 Planctomycetota bacterium | reverse complement strand
TACGAAGGGTCCGTCGAACACTCCTGCTTCACGTGCCTGGCCACGCTACAGCTCCCTGCAACGGAATGGCGACCGCGACGCGTCGCTGCGTCGCGCCGGCAGCAGGCCTCAGACGGTCACCAACTCGTACTGCCGTTCGCCCAGGCCGATCTCCTCGCCGTGGCGAAGCTGAGCAACGTAATGCTTGCCGCCCCACAGCTCATCGAACAGGTCGCCGCCGTGGGCCGTGTTGATCAGGTCAACAGCGGCCTGATCAATCGCAACCACGTCCCGCGAAGCGAGGATGCCGAGATCCGGAGCCACGATCTCGTCCCTGGTCCCCATGCAGTTGCAGTCTTTGGTGACCCGATGCAGGAAGGTCATAAAACCGACGTGCCCCTCCTTGCCTTTCAGGATGCCGTAGGCGTATTCCGCCATCTTCTCGTTGAAGCTCTCGGGAGAGGCGTTCCACGAGAAGCCCATGGCTCCCACCGGACACACTGCCACACACTCCCCACATCCGATGCAGCGCTCGTAATCAATCCGGGCCTTCTCTTCCACCGTAATGGCGTCCTCGGGGCACCACGTGGCGCACGTCCCGCAAGCGGTGCATTCGGCCTCATCGAACTTCGGCCGGCCGTCAGAGTGCTGCCGCAACTTGCCGGCGCGGGAGGCCAGTCCCATGGCAACGTTCTTGATGGCGCCCCCCAGCCCGGCCAGCATGTGGCCCGTCAGATGAGTGACAACAACGGCGGCTGGCACAAGCGTGAAATCAGCGGCGACCGCGACGGTCTCGCAGTGCTTCAATCCGACGAGTCTCTCCACCTGCAGATTGCCGCGCAGCCCATCGAGGAACAGCAGAGGGCAGCCCATCGCCTCGGGCCCGAATCCGTGCTCCACGGCCAGGTTGAAGTGGTCCACGGCGTTGTGGCGCTCTCCTCGGTAGAGCGTGGACGTCTCCACCAGGCACGGCCGACCGCCCGCGGCGCGGACCTCATCTACAACGCTCTTGATGAAGGCTGGCGGAAGGAAGCTGTCGTTGCCCCGCTCCCCGAAGTGCGTCTTAACGGCCGTCAGCTCCCCCTCGCCAAAGATGTCGGACAGACCCGCTTCACGGAAAAGCCGCCGCGCCTTCTCGCAGATGGACTCCTCGGTTTCCTGCTCGTCGAACGGGCAATAGAACACCTGCCTTGGCATCTTTCGCAATCCTTCCCAAATAGACAGAAGAGAAAACAGGCTGACGAAAAACTGGTGCCAGAGGTGGGACTCGAACCCACAAGGGCATGAAAGCCCATCGGTTTTTGAGACCGACGCGTATGCCTATTCCGCCACTCTGGCACAGAACCTAACGCATTATCTATCAAGGAGTTGCGAAAACGGCGCTTCTGGCGCGCTTTCGATTGTTACCAGTTTGTTACCGTGATATAATGACTGTTGACGACTGTTACGGCCTGTTACTGCTGAAGAAACAACGGAGACATCCATGGCATTCATTACAAAACGTGGCAATGTCTGGTACATCTATTGGACACAGAACGACCAGAAACACGGCAAATCGCTCGGCACCAAATCGAAGGCCCTCGCCACCGAGTACCTCAAGAAGTTCGAATACCAACTCTCCGCGAAAGAGCTGGGCCAGGTGACTGATGTCCGTATCGATCAACTCAAAGACGAATACCTTGCCTACTCGAAAGCCACCAAGACGCATAGCACCTACAGCAGACACGACCTACCCAGGATAAACGAGTTCATGGCCTTTCTCAAGCAATCCGGAGTCCAGAAGGCTTCCGAAATCACGGCCAAGCATATTCAGGATTACCAGACCCGACGGCTGCGAGCAGTCTCGCCCTCCAGCGTCAGGCACGACCTGTTTGCCGCCTCCGGCCTCCTTTCCTTCGCAGTGGAATGCGGCTACATCCACAGGAACGTAGCCAGGAACGTTAAGAAAGTCAAGGCCAACCAGAACCCACGACGGTTTCTGTCCCAAGAAGAGCTGGAAAAGGTCTTCGAGCACGCTAAGCATACCCCCTTCTGGACACTCACGGCTACCGCTTACTACGCTGGATGTCGAAACAGCGAGCTTTGCTTCCTGGAGTGGACCGACTTCGATTTCGACAGTAATGTGCTGACCCTCCGAAGCAAGCAAGGCTTCACACTGAAAAGCCATCAATGTCGTAGCATACCCATCAATAGTCAACTGGCGGAGATCCTGGAGCCTCATTCTCGGACAAGAGGCTGGTGTTTCCACGACCCCAACGGAAAGCAATGGGCCCAGTCTCGACTTTCGCAGGCTTTCAAGAAGTACGTCGTGGACCCCAGCGGCGTCCCGGACTTCTCCCTGCACACGTTGAGGCACAGCTTCGCGAGCCATCTCGTGATGAAGGGGGTCAGCATCTACAAGGTGTGCCAGTGGCTCGGGCACAGGAGCGTCAACACGACCATGATCTACGCCCACCTCTCACCCCAGGACGACGCAATTAACGTGCTGTAAGCCCAGTTCTTCCTGGCCAAACGACTCGGTGCTACGCTCCT
>DAOVRD010000350.1 GCA_030628375.1 Planctomycetota bacterium | reverse complement strand
CGGGCGGCCACGATTCGACCTTGCGTCTCTGGGGCATACCGGCCCCGGCCCCCCCTGCCAACGCCGGCCGGGCTGGTAATGTAGCGCAGCCGCCCCCGGCTGCGGCGAATGGCCGCAACTCAGGCGAGGGCGCCTGAGCTACAAGCGCCGAATGGGAATGGGCGGAACTCAGGCGGGGGCGCCTGAGCTACAAGCGGAGGCGAGGGCGCCTGAGCTACAGGCGTGACCGCTCACTCCGGCCTTCGAGTCAGGGGCTCAGCCCCGGTATCTGCCTCAGGATGTCCTCTATCGCCGGCCCCGTCCTCTTGGGTTCTTGGAGCTGGACTTCGACGAACCGCGACTGGTCCAGATGCCGGACTTTGAACGTGGCGGACCTGGCCCCCCTGGAGACCAGCTCCTCAACCGTCTCCCTGAAGCTCGCGATATCCCCCACCTGCTTCCGGTTTATCTCCTCGATGAACTCCATCGCCACGATCTGCCCAACGGCGGCGGGTGAGCCCGGCTCGACTTCGTACACGATGAGCCCCTCGAAGCCGTCGGCCAGCCTCAGGATGCGCCTGACCTCATAGGTGACATCCTTGACGGTCAGGCCGGTCCATTCGCTCTTGTACTTCTCGGCGCTGTTCAGGTCCGGAGGCGCTTTCTCGACGGTGAACTCCGCCGACCGTATCCGGCCGTCGTGGCTGAAAGTCAAGACGGCTGCCGTCCCCGGGCCCAGTCGCGTCAGCAACCCCGTCAGGGAGTTCCTTCTGTTGAACCAGCTTCTGTTCACAAGGGCCCCGCTCTCGGCGTAGAACGGGACATCGTACGGCTGCAAGCGATCGTAGTCCCGGTCAATTCGCAGAAGATGCTCGCCTGCCTTTTCCTTCTCCTCGATCTTCAACAGGAGGTCCCCCTGTTGGATACCTATCTTCTGGGCCGGCGACCCTTCGTACACGAGGCTGACCAGCAGGCCGTATTTCCCGTCGCGGGTCTCCTTTTCCACTTCCAGCTTCTTGGCCAGCTCCGGCGTGATCGGCTGGAACTCGACGCCCAGCCACGCCAGTTCCTTACGCTCCTGCATGCGCTTCACTCTGACGCTCGTGTCGAGGTAGGCTTCCGGGTCCGCAAAGCGGTCCTTCATGTCGGCAAACGTAAAGCAACGCAGGCCGCCGGTCTCCCCGCCGGACAAGCCAGATCTGAAGCTGACGCGCTGCGAGACAACGCTCTCATAGCGTTTCTCGTTGGTGGCGAAGCCGCACAGTCTGCCCTCGTTGCTCAGTATGAGCGACCCGGGCAGAACCGGCCGCAGCGGCGCCCGGAACTCCTTGTCCTTGTAGCCCTTCCGCGTTCCGAAGAAGCTGTTGTATTTCCCAATCGCGTCCTTCGCGCCGAACCGGTGCTTGACGGACACGTCCACGAACATGGTCATATCGGCGATGTCCCTCGCCGCCCACAGGTCATCGGGACATTCCAGCGCACGCGATGACCGCACAATCATGCCTCCGAATTCCTTGAACACCCCCACGAACTCCGCCGGGACCTCCCCCTCGGGCTCCAGCAGCAGCACCTTCTCGATCCGCTCGACCTTCTCCCTCTCGATTTCGGTGGGGACGAACACCAGGTGCGGATCCACTGACAGGCCGTAAGCGGTCCACTCATCTTCCGGCACTGCCTGCGAGTAACGACTGACCGCGTAGTAGCGTGAGGACCCCCTCCCTTCCTCCTTCCGGAAACGGAACTTCACGCCGCGCGTGTAGCGCTCCGCCTCCGCCACTGCGCTGTCAACGATCTGGTCGAACGTCGCCTTTGAGAGGCCGTCCTCGGGCTTTGGCCACTGCGTGAAGTAGTTCGCGCGACCGGCCGTCCTGACCAGCATGGACCAGACAACCACCCCAGCAAGCGAACCTTCGCTGTCGAACAACAGGAGGTTGGCAACCGGCCAGTCCTGACTGAACACGCGCGGTCTGGCGGCGTCACCCAGGACGAATATCTCCAGCTCGCCTTCGTGCGAGAGGTAGCTGCGCAACTTGAGACCCCTGACCCGGATGTCCTTCTTGTCGCCGAAACGAGACACGTCTGCCAGCAGGACCTCGGCGCCGTCCTCGACGATGTCGTCAGCAAAGTCGGGCATCTGTCTCTCCACAGAGAACCCCGACGCCCGCATCAGCCAGGCGCTCTCATACGGGTAGAGGGCGAGCACCTCCACGGGATATGTGTCGCCTGAATCCGTGCGCAACTCGATCTTCGCAACGGCTTCCAGGTTGATGTCCGGGTCCGCCATGATGAAAAGCCCCTTCTGCGGATCCACAAGGATGCCGTCGAGCGTTGCAACACGCTTGTCCACGGCCATCTCCATGCCGAGATTGCTGACCCACCCGTAGCCGAAATGCTGGCTTATCTCTTTGACGGCGCTGGGCTGGAAATCCTTGAAGCTGACCCGGAAGTCGTAGAAGAGGTCGGCTGCCAGCTCCCGCGCTCTTGCGACGGCCGCCCGTTCTTGCTGCCTTTCCAACTGCTCCTCTGCTGCCAACGCGTCCACGTCCGGCTCCGCACAGCAGACCCGTCCCAGCGGCAGAACCAGACAGAGGGCCATCACGACAAGCGACGCCACACACGCGGTCCGCAATTGCCTGGCCATGGTCATTTCTCCTCCTCGTATTCCGCGTCTCGCTTGTTATAGTCCAGCAGCACCAGTCTGGAGACTCCGCGTCGAAGGACCTTCAGGAGGGCCTTGCGCTGCCCCTTGGGCTTCTGATCGAGCCTCTGGTAGGCCTTGCGCGCCGCATCGAGCGAGGCTATCTCCTCATCTTCGATATCCAGGATGGTGTCGCCCGCCCTGATGCCGCTGTGCTGCGCGTTGCCGGGGTACTTGACCCCCTGCACGTAGACCCCCTGTTTGCGGAAGTAGTACATCTCCCTGTCGGCGAACTTGTTGATCTCCTTTATGGCCATCTGCCATTCCTTGCAGTCGAAGTCCTCACCTTCGACCTCGCCCTTGATGATGGGTTTGACCGCAAGGGAGAGAACCCGGCCATCCCTTTCGACAGTGAGCGTGGCGGGCCGGTTGGCGGGCAGTGCGGCAAAGGTCCCCCGCAGCGGCGGCAGGTCCTCCACGAACGTCCCGTTGATCTGCTCCCCGTTAAGTTCCAGGAGGAGGTCCTGGGCCTTCAGACCGGCCTGGGCGGCCGGCGAATCGGGCTCCACGTGCGCCACCAGCACACCGCGTTCGGCGTCAACGATGGTGTTACTCTCGAAATCCTTGAGCGCCTGCAGGGCGATGCCGGTCCAGGCCCTCTTCACCTCGCCGTGCTCCTTCAACTCCGCCACCACCCTCTTGACCAGATTCGACGGGATGGCGAACCCGATGTTCTCGTACCAGAACGCGCTCAAGGTCGTAATGCCGACTATCTCGCCGCGGGTGTTGACCAGCGGCCCGCCGCTGTTGCCGGGGTTGATGGCCGCGTCCGTCTGAATCCATAAGTTGTAGCGGGACAGTTGGTCGCCCAGGTAGCGCTTTGTGTTGCTGACTACGCCGAAGGAGACGGACCGCGTCAGACCGAGCGGGCACCCCATGGTCATCACGAAATCGCCTTCCTCAAGTCCGGACGAGTCCCCGAACTCGGCATAGGGGACGGGCTGGTCCTCTTCCGCCAGATCCAGCTTCAACAGCGCCACGTCCGTGTCCTGGTCCTGTCCCACCACCGAGACCGTGACCTGCTGCTCGTTGAACAGGACAGCGCGTATCTTGGTGACCTTCTCGACGATGTGGTAGTTGGTGACGACGTAGCCGTCAGGACTGACAATGACGCCGCTGCCGATCACCTCTCTTTCGGCCTGTTCGCCCTCCTCGAACGTCTCTTGTATTGGCTTCAGATACACGATGACGGGGTAGACCTTTCTCTTCGCCGAATTGATCACCCGCACAAAGTCCACCCGGTCCTGGGCCTCCCGGAGCCGTGCAAGTTCCTGTTCCAGTTCGTTCACCCGCGTGCTGGAGGCGCAGCCCACAGCCAGCATCACCAAGGCAACACATAGCG
>DAOVRD010000326.1 GCA_030628375.1 Planctomycetota bacterium | reverse complement strand
GGCCTCTTCCCCGTTCTCCATGACCGGCGGCGCCAGTTCGCACGTGAACCGCCACACCCCGTACGTGTCTAGCACGCGCACGCCTGTCTCTGCCGGTGCCGTGGCAGCCGCGCCTTCCTGGGCATATGCCGCCGTCACACCGAGCAGGATCAATCCCATCGCAACACATGCCGCCGTCGCGTGATTCCTCATGCTCCTCACGCCCTCTTTTCCTAGACTCCTTTGCTCTCCAGAAATCCCCGCACCTGAGGGGCGAAACGGCCGATGATGGATGATGGAAGGGGGCCGGCAAACGCTACGCCGCCGGGCCACTACCGCGGGCGCAGGTTGCGGGTCCCAAGCGCCATCAGCTAGGGGTCCTCAGCCCGGCCGTGCGCGTCCGCACCGACCAGTCCCCAGCCCGCGAATCCCTCCTGCGCGTGCTGACCTACACCCTCACAACGTTTTACCCAACGCACACTACGTTTTCAACAGAGCAGGCCCGATTTGTGGTGCCATGCACCGGAGGTGAAGCCGGCCGGAGGTCACGCGGCCCTCAAATTCCGCGGGATGCGCACATCCACTGGCGGACGGTCCGGGCCGCCATCCAGCCTTCGTAGCCCAAGACTACTTCGGCGGAGTAGGCTGCGCCACTCATCGCTGGACCTAACCATGCTTGTCCGCCGGCCTTGTGGCGGGCTTGCTCGCCATGGCGAGAACGTCTACACCGATCCCAGCCTGCTGGATATGGCTGGGGCGTCGGAACTTGAGCATGCGGACCCCTTCGGCTCGAGCCCTCGACAGCTTCTCCATGGCGCCGGGGAGCAGGGGGGGCGTCTCCTCGACCCCGTGAACAGCTTCTCCAGGAGCCACTCCAGGCCGTCCCGGTCGCCCTCGATGCCGGCCGCCAGGTTGAGGGCACTGGGCCCCCCGTGCGGCGTTAGCACGCTGGCCCAGTCGAACCCCCAGGCCGTCATGAATGCGTTGAGGTGCTTGCCAGTGCCCGGGACGGCGGACTCGTCACGCCTTTCTTTCCCGCGGCCGACGGGGAACAGGTGGCAATGTCCTATCAGCATGGCTCGTCTCGTACCCCGTTACGCAAGGCGGCCCATCCATAGAGGTCAGTCGCCGCATTCTATGGGCGCGGGGTGCAGCCGGCAACGGGCACGCGCCCACGGAGTCTGCGCCCCAGTGAGTGAGTGGATGGGCCGGGCACTTGAAGCTCCACGCTGCAACTGCTACTCTGCCCGACGGACGGCCGCCCCTGGGGGGTCAGGCCGGTCCGGCTCTGGAGTCCGGGAGGTGGCTGGGCATGGCCGCTCGAAAGCTGGCATTCGCCGTTCTGTTGTTGTGCGTTCCCCGTTTTGTCCAGGCGCAGGTCGACCTCAGCCGGCCCCTGCCAGTAGACGAGCACACGATCGCACTTTTCCGCCTAGACGACGTGGCCGAAGGGCAGGTGCAGGATGCCGCGGGCGGCCCGGCCGGCTCGGCGCGGGGTGCCGTCTCGACCGTGGGCCGGTTCGGCGGGGCGTTGAGCTGCAACGGTGTGGACGGATGGATCGACGTGCCCGACCGGCCCGAGGCCGCGCCCGACGCCAGCCTCACCGTCGAGTGCTGGGTCAAGTTCCGCGACAGGGCCGCCGGCGACATCATCTGCCGCAACCGCGGCTACATGATGCGCGTCTCCGGCACGATCACGGCCTACATTGGTCTGGACGGCGAGTGGCACACGGTCTCCAGCGCCTCGGCGGTCCCGGTCGGACGCTGGACGCACCTGGCCATCAGCTACGACCGCCCGAGCCGGGAGGTGCGCATCTACATTGACGGCAAGCTCGACGTGGCCACGGTGCCGCGCGGGACAACTGTGGGCGAGTTGGAGCTCGGCGACTCCGTGCTGCGCTTCGGCAGCAACACCTGGAGCGCCTCCGGGTCCGTGATGGAGGCCAAGCTGGACGAGGTCCGCGTCTCCTCGATTGCGCGGACCTACACTCCTTTGTATGCCATCGAGAGACCGCCGATTCCCGAGAACACGAATCTGGTGGGCAATCCCAACTTCGAGTCGGGCATGTACGGCTGGCGCATAACCCGCGAGGGCAATGGCCACCGGCTGTGGCGCGTCGAGTCCGGCGAGGCGGCACACGGGCGGGCTTTCCTCCGTGCCAGCCGACCTGACGCCCGCTCCCTCATCTCGTACCCCTTCCGCATTGCGCCCGGCAAGACGCACACCGTCTCCGCCTCGATGCGGGCGGACAGCGGCTGCCGGGGCGTGCTGCAGCTCGGCCTGGTCGGCAGGGGCGCACGCCGCCTACAAGCTGTCAGTGCAGATCCCTTGAACATCACCCAGGACTGGCAGCGATTCTCAGTGAGTTACAGCATCCCCGACGACTCGCCTACCGACTTTGCCTACGTGGAGGTCGGCACCCGCGATGATGTACTCGTGGACATTGACGCAATCAGCGTAGTGGCCGGCGAGCAGACCGAATACACCCAGACCGAGGCCCAGTCGATTGGCCTGGACGCCGCCCTGCCCCCGCATCGCACTTACATGCTCAACGGCGGCGGCCTGCTTCCGGTCAAGGTGACCAACACGGGAGAGGAGCAGCGGGACCTGACGCTTGCCTGCACCGTGACGGACTGGCTGGGGCGGAGGGTGGCCCGGCAGCGGGTCCGCGTGGGCGCGGTGGCGGCCGGGCAGGCGGCACAAGCACAGGTGGAGCTTCCCGACGAACAGGTGGGCTGGTTCGTCGCCCACTTCACGGTGCGCGAGGGCCGGAGGGTGATCAAGCGGGCGGAGCGCATGTTCAACGTGGTCGAGCCCATGCAGGGGGTGGGCGGGATCATGGACTCGGGCCTGGGCATGAACACGCACATGGAGCGCGAGGCGACCGAAGACCTTCGGGACAGCATGAGGATACTGTCCCTGTGCGGGGTCAAGTGGATCCGCGCCTGGTGGGGCTGGGGCATGGCTGAGAAGGAGGTCGGCCGCTTCGACTGGGCGGAGTACGACCGCCAGCTCGAGGTGGTGCAGGGCGCCGGGATGGAGATCATGCCCATCCTGTTGCGCTACTACCCCGCATACGAGCATGAGTGGAGCGGCGAGGTCGACCGTATCCAGCGGCCGCCGTACGACATGGACCAGTGGGCCAGTTTCGTCCGCACGACGGCCGATCACTACCGCGGGCGCGTGAAGGTCTGGGAGGTGTGGAACGAGGCCAACTACACCATGGAGCCCGACTATTACGCCGGGCTTGTCAAGGTGACCTACGAGCAGATCAAGGCCGTCGATCCGGCCGCCCTCGTGGTCGGCTTCGGGGGCGTGGCGCCGGATTACATTCGCCGGACCTTCGAGGCCGGCAGCGCGAAGTACATGGACATCATCGCCGTGCACAGCTATGGGGAGCTGGGACGGCCCTTCGAGCGGATGGCGAACCTGGCCGAGGCCGTCACCGGCCACGTCAAGCAGTTCGGCTCCACCGGCCGGGTCTGGCACACCGAGCAGGGCACCGGAAGCGACGGCGCGGGCTACCGTGCCTCCCAGCAGACGGAAGAGCAATGCGCCATCAACCTGGCCCAGGGCTACCTGTCGGCGCTCTCGACCGGCGCCGAGAAGTTCTTCTGGTTCAGTGCACAGACCACTCCGACGTACGGGCATGCCGTCTTCTACGAGAACTACGTGCCGCGGCCCAGGTTGATAGCCCTCAACGGCCTGGCGCGCGTGCTGAAGGGGCGGCGGGTAACGGGCAGGATGGAGTTGGGGGACGGACAGGTCGCCTGCGTGCTGATGGACGGCGAGGCCGGGGCCGCAGCGGCCCTTTGGGACCTGGGCGATGCGATGACGGTGCGTCTGCCAGCCCGAACGGCGGGGACCTGGACCGATATGCTCGGCAACCCAATGCCTACCGAGGTTTCGGCGGACCCGATCGAGCTGCGGCTGGGGCGGCCGGTCTACCTGCTGACCGACGCGCCTGGCGTCGAGCGGCTGGCGAGCGCCCTCAGGCAAGCCGACGTGGAAGCCGTCACGCCGGTCTCGGTGACGGCCTCGCTCACGGCCGATGGGAAGCTGGAGGTAGGGCTGACCAACGTGGGCGCTGAGAACCTGGACCTACGGCTGAGGGTGGAGGCGCCCAGCTTGTTCACCGCACCAGCCCAGCCCGTGGTCGTTGCCGACCTTGCCCCGGGGGAGACGCGCAATGTCGCCTTCGAGCCCGGTCGCCTGCCGGCTGCCGGCAGAGAGGTCCGGGTGACCGTGCAGGTGGAACTCGGATCCCACGGGATCCGCACGATATCCAGCACGCACAACGTCGGATCCTGAGTCGGGCGCACTGATCCTGGCGCGGTCACGGCCTGGGCAGACGCGTAGTGCTTACTCACCTAAGGCGATATCTGACACGAGAAGGTCGGCCACGGCTCAGGCTTCCGCCGTCTTTAGGATTTCCCTGGCGTGCCCGGGCGAATCGGCTTCCATGCCTATGAGGAACTGCTTGAGGCCCTCGCCGAACTCGGCCTTGAGCCGCTTGAGGTCTTCGATGCAGCCACAGCCGATCATGCACTTCTTGCCCGCCTCGGTCGTCTTGTG
>DAOVRD010000336.1 GCA_030628375.1 Planctomycetota bacterium | reverse complement strand
TTTGACATCTCCACGCTCCAGGGCAGGGAAGCCGTCGGCTCGATGGTGGTGTTCCGCGAAGGCGAACCGGACAAGGCATCTTACCGGCATTACAAGATTCGGGACGTCGAAGGGCAGGACGACTTTGCCATGATGCGCGAGGTGCTCAGCCGCCGCTACGGCAAGCTGGCCGCCGCCATGAGCGCGGCCTCGGCGGCCGAGGAAGGCGAAGGGCACGGCGATGCCCTGCCGGAGCTTGCACTGGTGGATGGCGGCAAGGGCCAGCTCGCAGTGGCGGTGCAGGTGCTGGGCGAGCTGGAGATGGACTCCTGCGACGTGGCGGCGCTGGCCAAGGCGCGCTCGGGCGGGGGCACGAAGCTGAAGGCCGAAAGGGTCTTCCTGCCTGGCCAGGCCGAGCCCATCGAGGTGCCGGAAGACAGCTCCGGCTTCCGCTTGATTACGCGTGTCAGGGACGAGGCCCACCGCTTCGCCGTCGGCTACCATCGCAAGCTCAGGCTCAAGGCGACGATGCAGTCGCCCCTGGTCGAGATCGGGGGCATCGGCAGGAAGATGGCCCGACGCCTGTTAGACCACTTCGGCGGACTGAACAAGGTCAAGGAAGCGACCGTCGAGGAACTGCGGCAGGTCAAGGGCATCTCGGACGTGCTGGCTCGGGCCATCTACGAGCATTACCGTGGGCGCGGCCGCGTGTGACCGCATCATGCACGCCGCATCATGCGGACCGCAGCCTGATCGAGGGCGGCTCCACGATGCCGATCCTGGCGAAGCCCGCGAACGAGAGCGGGCCCAAGGCCGTGGTGAAGATGGCCTGTCCGAGGGCCAGCGGCATGAGTTCCGCCAGCTGTACGCCGGGCGCAAAGGCTGCGACCCCGAGCGCGTAGACCAACTCGCAGCCGAGCACATAGGCGAAGGTAAGGATCAGGTCCATCCAGGCGGACTCCCGCAGCAGATGCTCTCTCAGCAGCAGCAGTCCCCACGTGGCCGGGACGAAAAGCAGCGCGCTCGTCCCCAGGCGGCCGCAAGACCCCAGGTCCCTGAGCAGTCCCAGGAGGAAGGCTCCCCAGAGCGCGCCTTCGAACCGCGCTTCCAGCGCAAGGAAGATCACCAGGAGATAGAGCAGGTCGGGCCGAAGGAAGCGGTGACTGAACCTGTGCACGAACGTCACCTGAAGCACGAACAAAACGGCGGCGCAGATGGTGAAGCGAACCTTGCGGACCATTCCGATCCTTCGCGGAGAGGCTGCGGCACACCGGCGCACGACGGACGCCCTGGATTCTGTCCGATAGCGCAAGCGAGCCGCAAGTGAAAGGGGGAGGGGGACGCGTGACGTTGCTTACTCGTGGCGCAAGGCCTCGATGGGGTCCATGTTGGCGGCGCGGTAGGCTGGATAAAGGCCGAAGAGAATGCCGATGGCTGCGCTGATGCCGAAGGCCAGCAGCAGGGACCAGAGGGTCACGATAGTCTTCATGCCGGCGAACTTCTCGACCAGGTACGGCACCAGTATCCCCAGGACGATGCCCAGGCTGCCGCCGACCAGGGCCAGCAACACCGTCTCGGTGAGGAACTGGAAGATGATGTGGCGTCTCTTGGCTCCCATGGCGCGGCGGATGCCTATCTCGCGCGTGCGTTCCATCACGGTGGCCAGCGTGATGTTCATGATGCCGATGCCGCCCACCAGCAGGCTGATGGCTGCTATCGAGCCCAGCACGATGCTGAATATCCGCTTGGTCCTGCGGGCCTGTACCAGCAGGTGAAGCGGAACGATTATCTGATAGTCCTCCTTGTCGTGGGAGTTCTTCAGCAGCGCCGTGATCACTGTTTCCACGCGGCGAACGTCGTCAAGTGAGGCAACCTGGATGGTCAGCCCGTGGAGTTGCACCTTTTCGAAGGTCCTGGTTCCGGAGCTGCCGAAGACGGTAGTCTCGCCGTAGAAAAGGTTCATCGTGGTCAGCGGGATGTAGATCTCCGAGTTGGGGTCGCCTATGAGCTTCTTCCCGCTCAGCTCCCCGCGCGCGAAGGACGTCACTATGCCCACGACCCTGAACCGCTGTTCGCCCCTGAGGATGTAAGAGCCGACGGCACCTCCGAGCGGGAACAGGGTCTCGGCGGCATTGCGGCCCAGCACGCAGACGGCGGCCCGTTTCTCCAGGTGCATCGCTTCGATGAATCTGCCGCGAAGCACGGTGATGTTGTTGATTTCTCTGTACTTCGGCACGGTGCCGACAAGGTCGGTGTCCATGCGGTGGGCATTGTGCGTTACGGTCTGCCTGACTCGACGCGTCGGGACGGACATAACGACTCCGGGTATGGTGTCCTGGATGCGAGCGGCATCCTGGTGGGTCAGGCCGTATTCCCTGATCCTGCTGGTCTCCTCGTCCGCCTGCTGCCCCTCCGGTGGTGGCACGCTCTGGATGATGATGTTGAGGCTTCCGAGCTTCTCGATCTGCGCCAGCGCCTCCTGGCTGGCGCCGGTTCCTATCGCCAGCATCGCAATGACGGAGCAGACGCCGAAAGTGATGCCCATCATCGTCAGGCCGCTGCGAAGTCTGTGCAGCCAGAGGCTCTTGATGCCCGCCCTGAGCGTTCGCTTGATCTGGAATCCTATCATGTTGGCGTTCCCCATGGCTCGGCGGAGGCGTCCCAGGCGGTCAGTTCTCCGTCCACAAGCTGGACCACCCTCTGCGCGCTGCTGGCGATTCGCGAATCGTGCGTCACGACGAGCATGGTCACGCCGTCCTCATTCAACTCGTGCAGGAGGTCCAGTATCTGCTGGCCGGTCTTGGTGTCCAGGTTCCCGGTCGGTTCGTCCGCCAGAACGATCAGGGGCGAGCTGGCCAGCGCCCGTGCTATGCCGACCCTCTGCCTCTCCCCGCCGCTCAACTCAGTGGGCACGTGCGTGAGGCGGTGGCCCAGGCCCACCCGCTCGGCCAGGGCCACGGCCCTCTCGTAGCTCTCCCGCTCCGATACTCCCTGGTAGTAGAGGGGGATCTCGATGTTCTCGATCAGGTTGAGCTGGGGGATCAGGTTGTAGGACTGGAAGATGAAGCCTATCTGGGTGGCGCGTATCTCGCTTAATTGGTTATCGTTCAATGTGGAGATGTCGCGGCCGCCCAGGATGTAATGTCCTCTTGTTGGCGTGTCGAGGCATCCCACCAGGTTCAGGAATGTGGACTTGCCGGCGCCGGACGGCCCCATCAGGGCCACCATTTCACCTTGTTCGAAGGTGAAATTGACAGCTTTGAGCGCGTGGAGCAAAGTGTCCCCCATCTGATAGGTCTTCCAGACGTCTCTCAGTTCGGCCAGCGCCATCCCTCTGTGCCTTTCGCGCTGCTGGTGGCTTTTCCTTAGCGCCCGCGTGGGCCTCGTCCGCCTCCGGGCCCCTGCCCCCGCATCCTCCCGCGCTCTTCGGGGGACATGCTTTCCCGCTGGCGGCCTCGCTCTTCCATCTGTCTGCGCTGTTCGGGAGGAAGTTTCTCCAGGATCTCTTGAAGCTTCTTGGCCCTCTCCTCGCCGCTGAGGCCCTCGAGTTCCTGGAACATCTGCCGCCGACTCGCTCTGTCGTCGCCGGTCCGGTCGGAGGGACCTTCGGCTCCGGGGTGGGGGGGCTGCGCTGCTTCAGTTTCTTCAGCCTGGGGCGATTCGTGCACCGGCAGCATGGCTCCGCGCGCCTCCTCAAGCTGGGCCAGGAGTTCCGCGTCCAGTTCTCTGGGCGATGCCAGGTACACTTCCTCGCCTTCGCGCAGACCGTCCTTTATCTCGATGTATTTGTCGCTGAACAGACCGGTTCGCAGCAGGCGGGGCTCTTCGACTCCCTTGACCCAGCAGAATGATATCCCTTTGTGAGAGCAGACGGCCTGGGCGGGGACGTAGATGGCGTCCCGTAGCCGGGCAACGACTATTTCGGCGGTGGCGGACATGCCGGGGATGAAGTTCTCGAGCACTTCTTCGAAGGTCACGTGCGTCTCGTAGACCTTGGCGTCGGGATCGAGCCAGGCATGGGCGGGATTGGCCATCGGGCTTATCCTGGCCACCTTGCCCAGAACGGGCTTGTTGGGGGCTGCCTCCATTGTGATCAGTGCCGGCTGCCCCACCTTGATCTTGTCTATGTTGATCTCCGGGATGTTCATGCGCACTGCCAGATCGGTGGCTTCAGGCATGCGGAGCATGGTGACGTTCTCCCGGATCGAGGCGCCCTCTTCGATCCGGGAGCTCCGTCCGTACATCTCGGAGCCGCTGCTGCCATAGATGACCAATCCCGGCCTGGGGGCGAGGATGACGCACTTCTGGATCATGTCCTGGACCTTCTGCAGGCGCTCCTGTTCGAGCGTGAGGCTCCGTTCCTTT
>DAOVRD010000160.1 GCA_030628375.1 Planctomycetota bacterium | reverse complement strand
CCGACGCCGGCCATGATGGGCAGGATCAGCGGAATCCGCCGTTCGACCATCGCCTCCAGTATCGGACCGCAGGACTCCCCGCAGAGTAGGAAACGGTGCAGGCCGGGGAACGCCCGCAGGGCGCGGACGTTGGCCCGCGCCATCTGCGCGCAGAACTCGCCGGGCTCCGGCAGTTCGCCCGCCTGATTGGCAAGGATGCTCCAGCAGCCGGCCAGCCGGTCGTGGTGATCGGCTATGGCCTCGGCCAGCAGCCTGTTGCCAGGGGGAACGGCGTAGTCCCTCTGGGCCACGTGCCAGACCAGCGCGCGCTCTATGCCGGACCTATCCATCTCCGCCAGCAGTTCGTCCGCCGTGGCGACGGGCTTGAGCATGGCGTTCATCGGCAGGCCGACGAAGCAGTTGCAGTCGAAGAACCTCATTTCGTCCCCACCTCAGCGCTTTTCCTGGTGACGAGTTGCGATGGGCGCGGATTATACGTGTGCGAAAAAGGGGTGTCAAGCTTGCAGGGAAAATGGGATACAGGCACCCTCCGCCAAGCTGCGGGATGCCAGTCCCCATTTTCCCCGCGCCGTGCCCCCACTCCCAGAGACCGGCCTCACCACCGGAAGTAGCGGTAAGGATCGTCGTCGTCCGGCACCGGCTCCTCCAGATAGAGGCCGTCAAGCCAGCGTTTCTCGTCGGCCGCCGCAGGGGCAGCGAAGTGCGCCGGCAGCGGGGTCGCCAGGCTTACGCCCATGTTGCCCAACACGCGGCTGACGGCGAAGCTCAGGTGGCGGAACGCCCCTTTGGTGTTGTAGAGCTCCTTGTAGTCGAACTGCCACGGCGCAAGCTGGCAGAGCACTGCGTTGCCCTCCCCGGCCACGGCCAGCACGCCGTTGCCCATCACCTCGGCGCCGCCGGTCACCAGTGGCACCTCGCGCGGGTCCCGGATCATGAACTCCCCGCAGCCGACGCCCGCGACGGCCGTGTCCGGCCCCGCCGGCGGGTAACGGCAGGAGATGTGTTCCTTCACCGCCATCTGCACGGGGAAGGGCAGAAGGGCCTGCGCCTCGTCCTGGGAGAGGCCCAGTGCCAGGACGTGCCCGCCGGACTTGATCCATTTGGCGACGGCGGCGGCGCCTTCGCCCAGCCGCTGTGCTGCCCCGGGGCCGAGCACCAGCACCTGGTCCTGTCCGAGCGCCTGGCCTTCGTAGGTCGAGACGCGCGTCCCGGCGGCCTTCAGATGCTCCAGGCCCGCCGGCTCGCCGGCGTAGACGGCGCCCCGCTGCGGGGGCGAGCTGTATGCGTCAACGAACTCCATGATGTTCGCCGCGAGCCTCGCGGCGGCGGGATCGTCGTCCGTGCGGCCCGTCACGTCCATCTGGCAGAACAGCAGCATGCCCTTCCCCTCGCGGTACAGCATCAGCGGGCTGTACTGGAGGTGGAAGCCGCCGTCAACCAGGGGCAGGAAGTCGCCCGCGGCCGGCTTCTCGATCATGACGGATGAGACGTTGCCGTAGTTGCCGCATCGCGCCGGGCGGTTCACTTCGAGCCCGCACCACTTGACCCTGGGGTACGAGTAGTAATCGCCCAGCGGCAGCGTGGACGGCACGAGCGTCGCCTCGCCGTGCCAGTCGCGCAGGTGCTCGTCGGAGAGGCCGTCGAGCACCGGATGGCCGGCCACGCGCGTGAAGACGCGCCGCAGGCCGAACTCCTGGATGCGGAACCCCAGTCGCTGCTCGAGCACGGCCGACTCCTGCTCGAACATGACCACCTTCAGGCCGTCCGGCAGGCGTGAGAGGTCGGGCGCGGGCCCGTCCACGGTGAGCGCCTTCTTGCCGATCACCAGCACGTCGTAGGCGCTCAGGTCGGCGTCGGCCTGCACGGCGTCGCACCGCAGCGCCAGCTCGTCCAGCAGTTTCGCGGTCTCGCCGTGCGGGTCGTAGATGGCCATCTTGGCCTTCGCTTTGGGCGCTGCCCGGGGGGGCAGCACGTGCAACGCGAAGGTGTCCTCCTGCACCTCGCCTGTGCTGAAGGTCGCCTTCAGGGCCATCTGGTACGTGCCCGGCCCCACCGAGTCGGCCAGGGGGACCCGCACGAGGATGCGGCCGTTCTCGCCCGGCTTCACGCGCACCGTGCTCGTGCCGCCCGGCGCGTCCGGCAGGGAGACCGACCACTCGCAGCGGCAATCCACGTAGCGGCGCGAGTCGTTGACGACGATGATCTGTTTCTCGACGGTCTGGCCGGGCAGGTAGTTGTGGTCCCGGGCCGTGAAGCGCGACGTCTTGCCGGCGATGTAGGCCAGCAGGGGCTGGTTGCAGCGGCGGAAGGCGGCGCCCCGGATGTTGGGCTCCCAGTCCTCGATCTTCGTGCCGATGGAATAGGGCATCGAGTCACCCGGCAATGGCTCGTGGAAGTCCGGGCTGAAGCCGGGGCGCTGGAGGTTGTTCCAGTCTACCGCCAGCTCGGCTCGCGCGGCAGAGGCTCCCTTGCACAGGAGGCAGAGATACAGCTCACGCCAGATGTTGAAGCCGCTCAGGCCGAGCGTACGGATATACGGCCAGGTGTGGCGGATGAACTCGGCCTGTACGCCGCGGAAGTTCGGCACGTTCATGTGAAGGCCTTCCCGCATGGGGTACTCGCCCATGCCGAACGGATCCTTGCGGCGGAACCGGTCGGCTTCCCAGCGGAGGCAGACCTTCTCGAAATCGTGCAGGTCGAAGGCGGCATCACCCCAAATAGCCGCGCCCCATTCGGTGTATTGATACTGGAAAAGGTCCTTGGACCTCACCCTGCTCCATGGCCCGCGCAAGTTCAGGAAGCTGGCTTCGTAGGGTTCGCCGTGCTCGACCAGATAGAGCGGCCGGGCGCCGTATTCGCTCCAGCGCTGCCACCACTCCGAGCGTTCCTGCATCGGCACCCAGTTCAGGTAGCAGTTCATGGTGTACGCCTCGCGGCTGGAGCCGGAGTGATTGTAGTGCACCTTCACCTTGTCGAACTGCTGGCGTATCCAGTCGCGGTCGTAGGCCTGGCGCACTCGCTCGCCCAGGTAGCCCGGCAGGATGCAATCGAGCACGAGCGGAACGCGCTCGGGGTTCTCGTCGTCGGCGTAAGCCATCGAGTTGTGGTTCTGGCTGTACATCATCACGCTGGGGTGATTCTGTGCCCGCTGCACGTACCACTCAAGGTGCCGCTGGTAGCCGTTGTGCTTCTCGGGCTGTTCGCCGGACCAGTCGTAGTCCCTCATGTGGGGGAGGGAGAAGCCGAGCATGATGCCTACGTCGTCGGCCGCCTTCAGGATATCTTCAAATCCCACGTGGGAGCCCGGACGGCAGTCGTAGTTGTGCGTGTAGGCCGCGTCGCAGCCCCACCACTTCAAGCGCCGGATCGTCTCGCACGCGCCTTCGTAGCTGGCCGTCGCCGTGTTGATCTGGGCAGAGTTGAGCGGTGCGGCGCGCAGGTGCACCCGGCTGCCGTTCAGGATGAAGTGGCGTCCCTCGATCCAGAACTCGCGGAACCCGAATCGCACGGAGTAGTAGGTGTCCAGCGTCGTCCTGTCTTCGGCCAGTTCCACGGCCAGGTCGTACTTGTTCTCGGGCGTGTGGATGTCCCAGACCTTAGGCGCCTGCCACCCTTCGCTGAAGGCGATCCGGCCGTTCTCCAGATCGGCCGCCGTGAACGGCTCGCTGTGGGTGACCAGCATCTCCCGGTCCTGGTCGGTCACCCGCGCACGCAGCCTGTAGGACTTGCCCTCCTCCAGCCCCTCCAGGGCGGCGGTGACGGTCAGGGTCCACTGGCGGACGGACGTGTCCACTTTCACGTCGGTGATCCTGGGGCCGGATGGCACGCCGGTCAGGAACACGTCGCCGCACAGGCCGCGGCGCTGCATCCGGGTCTCCTGGGGCGCCTCGTCGTAGGGCAGGAAAGTGCCCTGGGGGGAGATGGGCCGGGCCGCCGTCAGGAGGGCAAGCTCGTGCGTCTGACCGGCTTGGACCGCCGCCGTCAACTCGCACTCGCCGCCGGGGAAGACGATCTCGCCCACTTCCCGGCCGTCCACGAACACCCTGGCGTGGGAGTTCACCCATTCGGCGTAGAGCGCGATGCGGCGGCCTTCCCATTCGGCCGGCACTGTGATCTGGCGCACGTACCAGGCCGCCTCCACCTCGGGCAGCGTTTCCGACCAGCTCTCGGGCGCGTAGATGCGCTGGCTGCGGCCCGTTTCCCTCCGTCCCGGCTCAAGGGGCCACGTGCCCGGCACCTTGAAGTAGCCCCACTCCTTGTCGGCCGGGGGAACCGACTCGTCGTCGCCGGCCCCCGGCTTGAAGCGCCACAGGCCGTTGATGCAAACGCGCTCCCGCGTGCTTGTGGCCTCACGGTGGGCCTTCTCAAGATCCCAGACCGCCTTCACGCCTTCTGGTAGCTCCACTTCCTCGCCCTCCTCCAGTAGCGCACGACGTGAGTTATCCCCGCCAGAGATATATGGGCTTCTGGGCGTCGGTCTGGAAGGGAAGCTCGACGGCCTTCCCCGTTCGGGCCGATTCGTAGGCCGCGAAGATCATTTCCAGGTCGGCCCTGCCGTCTTCCCCGGTGACGAGCGGCTCCGAGTCTTCTTTGACGCACTGCACGAAGTGGGCCATCTCTTGAGGGAATCCGTAGTTCCACATCTCTTCGTACATCGTGAAGGTCCATCCGACGGTCGAGGCCGCTTTCTCGACCGCGTAGTCATAGCCCACGTCGCTGTAGGTCAATAGAGAGCTGCCCTGAAGCAGATTCGCGTAGATGACGCCCTCGCTGCCGTAGATCTCCGCCCGATCGTCCATCCCGCCCTTCTTGGCCCAGCTCTCCTCGGCAATGCAGCGCACCGGTCCCTCGAAGTTGACGATGATGGTGGCGTCGTCGTCGCCGCGGGTGCGATCCTTGTGGACGTAGGTGCCCATGTCGGCGTAGACGTTCAGCGCCCTGGGCTTGCCCAGGAGCCAACGGAAGAACTCGAACGCGTGGCAGCCCATGTCCAGGGTCACGCCGCCTCCGGAGCGCTCCACGTCCCAGAACCAATCTGCATGGGGACCGTCGTGCTTCTCGCTCTGCTTGATAAGGTAGGGCTTGCCGATCGCTCCCTGGTCGAGCAGTTGTTTCGCCCGGACGTACTTGGGGGTGAAGCAAAGCTCCTCGGCGTACATCAGCTTGACGTTTGCTTTCTTGCAGGCTTCGATCATCCGGTCCGCTTCTGCCAGGTTCATGCAGAGCGGCTTCTCGCACAGGACGTGCTTGCCTGCCTCCGCTGCGGCCACCGTGGCCTCGCAGTGCAGGGAGTTCGGCAGGCACAGAGTCACCATGTCCAGGTCGTCCAACTGCAGCATCTCGCGGTAGTCGGTGAACCAGTGGGGGATGCCGTGTGTCCGGGCGTATTGTCTGACGTGTTCTTCGTTGGGCGAAGCTGTGGCGATCACCTCGGCATCGGGGACAGCCTTGAAGGCTTCTGCGTGGATCGTCGCTATGAATTGCGAGCCGACAATGCCCACCCTGACTTTGTCCATGATGAAGTCCTCCTTCAGCAAGAAGAAGCGCACTGTCGCGGGGCCTCGCCGAGGCCGCCGGTCATCTGATTGACACTGGTTGGCCTGAGATTATAATGCACAGTCCCGTCATTTAACAGTGGCCGCCGCGTCCACGTGCGATGCGGTCACCGGCCGAGAGAGTCGCTGCACATGTCACAGCAAGATGCCACTTCGCAGGCTGCCGTGCTGCCCGGGTCCGCTCGAACCGCTTGCTTTCTGATGCTGTTCATGTTCTTCCTTTCGGGGTTTGCCGCCCTTATCTACCAGATCGTATGGGCCAGGCAGCTCATGCTTGTATTCGGGGTCACGATCTACGCCACCAGCGCCGTTGTTACGGCGTTCATGGCGGGCCTGGCGCTCGGGAGCCTCTACTTCGGGCGGCTGGTGGACCGATGGAAGAGGCCGCTGCTGCTTTTTGCTTTCCTCGAGGTGGGCATCGCCGTATTCGCGCTCCTTTTCCCTGCCATAACGCTGGTGCTGAAGCGGGTTTATGTCCCGCTTTATGGCGCATTGGGTGACAGCCACTACGTTATGAGCCTGGTGCGGTTCGTGTTGTCTTTCCTGGTGCTGCTGGTGCCGACGTCTTTGATGGGCGGCACGTTGCCGGTTATCGCCCGGGCCTACGTGTCGCGCAGCAAGCGGGTCGGCGGCGACGTGGCGGGCCTTTACTCGGTCAACAACCTCGGGGCGTTCCTGGGATGTGTGCTCGCCGGCTATCTGTTCATCGAGCTCATTGGCCTCAGCGGCGCCCTCCGACTCGCTGCGCTTGTGAACGTTGCCGTAGCCGCAATCGCCCTCTGCCTCGATGCGCGGTTCCGATCCCGGCCGGAGCGCCAGGAGCCGGACGCGGAGACTGGCGCAGCCCGAGAGGGCGCGCGCCTGCCGGGCCCGGTCAAGGTGGCGCTGTGGGTGTTCGGCATCGAGGGGTTCACCTCGTTGGTCTATCAGATGGCCTGGATGCGGATGCTGATGTTCTTCGTGGAGACGAACATCTACGCCGTGACGGCGATAGTGGCCACGTTCCTGGTGGGGCTTTCGGCGGGGGCGTTCGTGGTGAAACGCTGGGTGGACCGGACGCGCGACCCTTACCGGATGCTCGGCGTCATCGAGGTCGGCATCGCTGTCACGGCGCTTATGACGATTGCGCTGCTGCCGTGGATGGTGGGGTTCTATAACGGCTTGCGCGGCGCGCTGATGGGCTGGGGCTGGTGGGGCTGGACGGCTGCGCGGTTTGGCCTGGCCTGTGTCGTCATCCTGGTGCCCACCGGTTTCATGGGGGCCACGATTGCCGTGGTCGCGCGCATCTATGTGAGGGGTCTGGGCGGGCTCGGTCGGAAGATGGGCGTGATCGGCTGTCTGGACACCGTGGGCTCCGTCCTCGGGGCGTTTGCCGGCGGGTTCGTGCTGATTCCGCTTCTGGGGATACAGAGGACCATCATCGCCACGGCACTGATCAACCTGGCGCTGGCGGCGTGGGTGTTTGCCGCGAACCCGCTTGGGCGGCGAACGCCGCTGCTGCGCGCCGGCTTTCTCACCGCTGTCGGCGGCTTGCTCCTGGTGCCCGTGATGCTGCTGCTGAAGCCGATGCCCCTTGTCCTGTGCAGTCCGGTGCTGGAGAACGTTCTCCAGAGGGAGGTCCTCTACTACGACGAGGACGCGGAGTCTTCTGTCTCAGTGGTGGAACAGTACGGCCTTGTGCGCACCCTGTTTGTTGATTACAGCGCCGTCGGGGACACGAGTCGTCACGACCGGCCCAGCCACGAGTTGATCGGCCACGTGCCGCTGCTGCTCCACCCGGATCCGAAGCGAGCGCTGCTGATCGGCTTCGGGATGGGCCTCACTGCGTCGGCGTGCCGCGCCCAGGGGGTCGAGGTGGACGTGGTGGAGTTGAGTCCCGGTGTGGCCCGCGCAAACTCCTGGTTCGCGGAGTACAGCGACCAGATCCTGTCCGACCCGAACGTGCACCTGTACATTGATGACGGGCGCAACTACGTGCTCGGCACGCGACAGAGGTACGACATGATCCAGGCCGGCATCGTCCATCCCGGCGTCAGCAGCGGGAATGCGGGCTTCTATACGACCGATTTCTATCGCGACTGTAAGCGCATCCTGACGCCCGACGGCGTCATGTGCCAGTGGCTGCCCCTTCACGGGATCCCCCACGAGTCCTTCAAGATGCTCATCAGGTCCTTCCTGGAGGAATTCCCGCATACGAGCATCTGGTACAAGTACTCGTCCGATTTCTGCGCGCTGATCGGGACGCCGGAGCCGCTCAAGATCGATTTCCAGGACATCCAGCGGCGAGTGGACTCTCCGGTGATACGGGAGCGTCTGGCACGCACCGGCGTGGTGGACGTCTACGATCTGCTGGACTCGTTCTGCGTTGGCGGGGACGCCATCCGCCGGGCAGTCGGGCCCGGGGTGGTGGACAGGGACGACCGTCCCCGCATTGAATTCCGCTGCAATCGGCCGGTGCTGGGCACTGCGCATCCCGAGAACATCCGGTTCCTGGGCAGTCCGAGGCAGCGCGTGTGGTCGCTGTTGGTGAACGTTCCGGTGCAGACGAGCGATGAGGTTCGGACGCGGCTGGAACGGTGGTTCACGGGGACGCAGCATCTCATAAGGGCTCAACATGCGGCGGTCGTGCTGCAATCCATCGGGATCGCGCACGAGCAATACTGGCCGGTCTTCGAGGACATGGAGGCCGGCTTCCAACGGACTCGCCAGGTGAATCCGGAGGACCGCAACGCCCGGTTCCTCTGGGGGCACAGTATGGCCTTCCACGAGTTGAGAATGGCGCGGCAGAGCGACTTCGAAGGGCGGCACGAGGAAGCACTGCGGCACTGGGCCAGGGCAATCGAGGTGGCGCCGGGGACTTATCCGGCAGCGATGGCGAAGTTCCTCTACGAGACAACGCCGGCTTCGGGCACACCCCCGTAGGGATGACGATGGACGAGAAGAGTGACACCGGAGCGCAGACAGGCCGGCCGCCGTACGCGAGCGCGCTGGAGGGGTGGGCGGGGCTGGGCGCCATCGGGCTGCTCGCCGTGCTTTCCGTGTTGGGGGCGTTTCTCGGAGCCGACCGGGCCAAGGCGATGTTCAACTCAGCGCCGCTGGCCCTGTTCTGGGTCCTGCTGGTTGGGTTGGTGGCGGCTCGTCTGCTTCGCTTCGCCAGACTGGTCCGTCTGCCGGGCTTGCTGCCCCTCTACCTGGGGCCCTTGCTCATTCTGCTTGGTTCCATGTACGGTTCGGCCACGGGGCATTCGGTTGCCGGCCGGTTGTTCGGCAGCAAGAAGATCCCCCGCGGCTATATGCTGATACCGGAGGTCGTCACGAGCGATGAAATTCTGGACAGGGGGCTGGGTCAGCGCATCGCCAGGCTGCCTTTCGGTTTGCGGTTGAAGGACTTCTGGATTGAGTACTACGAGCCGCGGCGCAAGGGCTGGGACCTCGTAGTGGTTGTGCCGGGTGCGCTTCTGCAGAGGCGCATCGAGTGGGAGGTGGGGCACGCTTACTTCACGCCCCACACCGACGTTCGCCTCCGGGTGTTGAACTACCTGGACAGCGCGTGGCCTGTGT
>DAOVRD010000193.1 GCA_030628375.1 Planctomycetota bacterium | reverse complement strand
TACGTGTTCTACGTCGACGGCGTCGAGACGTGGCGCAGTCGAGCCGGCGGCGTGTCACAGGCCCCCTCCTACATCAAGGTCACCGCCGAAGTGGGCAACTGGGCCGGCGACATAGACCAGGCGACGCTTCCCGACTACTGGGTCGTGGACTACGTTCGCGTCTACGAGCGTGACGAGTAGCCCGAGCGCGGCCCGGAGTCTCCTCGGCGATCTGTGAGACGCCCGCCATAACATCTCGAGTTTGAGGAGGAGTGTGCAAACCATGCTGGCGGAACTACCTGAAGGCGACGGTATCGCCGAGAAGTATCCTGAGGACGTGGGCATCGAGGCGGACCCGGCGGTCGTCTTCGCGGACGGCTTCGAGGACATCGAAGGCGACTGGATAGCTGAGGGCACCGAGACGCAGAAGGGGAAGAAGTGGGACAGCACCTTCAACAGGCTCATTATCACGCGAGAGCCCGAGAACGTCCACAGCGGCCGGCAGGCCGTGGAGATCACGCACACCGAACCGTCGAACCACAACGCGGTCAGACAGTTTGGCGAGGGGTTCGACACCCTCTTTGTCCGCTACTACATGAAGTACGCGAAGGAGTTCCCCGGGTGCCACCACACCGGCATGTGCATCCTGGCGGGCGCTCCGGGCGTGACGCTGGAGATGGGAAGCGCCACAGGCGTGGTCCCCAACGGGCGCAGCCACTTCTCAGTGCTGCTCGACACGCTCCGGCCGAGGAAGGACTCGGCAGCCCCTCCTCCGGGCAACATGAACGTCTACTGCTACCACATGGACCAGGGCCGCAAGTGGGGCGACCTTCTCTTCCCGACCGGGGAAGTAGTCCCTCCTGAGAACGAGCGGCTCTTCGCGGAGGGTTTCCTCCCCCGCCCCAACCTGAACGTGGAGCGGGGGCATTGGTACTGCTACGAAATCATGGTCAGTGCGAACACGCCGGGCGAGCGGGACGGGCGCGTCGCCTTCTGGGTGGACGGCAAGCTGGCGGGCGACTTTCCCAACTTGCGGTTCCGCGACGTTGAGACCCTCAAGCCGAACAACGTCATCATCTGCGTTCACTCCAGCAGCACGCACGCCAACAAGACGCTGTGGTACGATGACGTGGTCGCGGCCACCGCCTACATCGGGCCGATGAAGCCGCGGGACGCCCAGGAGGCTCGCGAGCGGACGTGGCGCAAGGCGGCCGACTCTACCGACACTGCGGCCCTCCGACGGAGCCACTGATCATATTGGCAGGCGCGAAGGCGACGGGCGACTTGGTCATGGAACGCATGGGGCGTAACATCCTTGCATAACCTGTTATCGGCCATCTCCGCCCTCACTTCAGGGGGATCTCAATAGAGCAATCCATCATATGAGGAGGGGAAGCGATGCTTGTTCTCCATGACATTTACCAATTGTCGGGGTACGATTTTGGCACAGTCTCCAGTATGTTTGCCGTCAAGGGAAAGAACTCACTGGCGATTGTAGAGGCCGGGGGGAAAGGGGACCTGGAAGTTGCTGCCAGGACCATGGAGTACTGGGGCCTTTCGAAATACCCCGTAACCCATGTGTTCATTACACATTCCCATTTCGATCACATCGAGAATGCCCTGTTCTTCAGGAAACAGGGAGCAAAGATAGTGGCCGTGGCGGGAGATGCGGATTCTGTCGAAGCAGGGGATGATCGCGTGATCGATCACGGCCCCTTCTGTAAGGAAGTCTCCAGGGAAAGAAGGTTTTCGTGCCCGGTAGATATTCGGGCGAAGGACGGTGATGTCATCAGGGCGGCGGATCACGAGTTCCAAGTGATCCATTTACCCGGCCATACGGACGGGTCCCACTTTCTGAAACTTATTGTCGAGGGGAAGATAGTTTACTTTACGGGCGATATCGAACGGGCGTATTACGGTGATGATTTTCGTGGCGCGAGGCTGGCGTGGTCGGGCGGGTCCGATTACGACCGGAAGGCCTTCTTCGAAAGCCTGAAGAAGATCGCTGATTTGCCCGCGGATGTCCTGCTTCCTTCCCACGGACAGAAGACGATGGCGGATGGTTGGAAGATACTGCGGGGAATGTACTTGCGAGCGCTGTTGGATTGGCGGGGCCCGTCCGTTCAAGACGAATACAAATGGGACTGAGTTTCCCACATATCATCGCCCATAGTAATCGGTGAAGGGAGGATACCATGCAGATCATGAAAGACATATTCCTGGTTGGAGGTTTTCCCTATCCGTATCAAAGGAGCATCGGCGGCTTCAAGTTGAAGAACATCTACGCCGTAAAGGGGAAGGATGCGCTGGTCTTAGTGGACACGGGCGAAGATGAGGTCCAGCTCAAGCTGGCGTACCTCAACATCGAATACTGGGGCTTGTCGAATTATCCAATCTCGCACGTCCTGATAACGCACTCGCATTATCCGAGTGCCGCGAATGCCCATATCCTCAGGGACGGCGGGGCCAAGATCGTCGCGGGGCCGGGCGACGCCGAAGGAATAGAAACCGGTGACGAGAGGACGATAAGTTACGCGTATACGCACAAGAAAGGGTTCGTTCCCTGCAAAGTCGACCTCAAGGTAAAAGATGGGGATGTCGTGCATGCGGCGGGACTGGATTTTGAAGTCATTCATGTGCCGGGACACTCCACTGGTTCGCTCATCTACAAGCTCTTGATGGAAGGAAGAACGGTTCTCTTTACCGGAGATACGGTCAAGGTGGCGGACTATTGCTCGGGAGCAAGGCTCGGATGGACTGGTGGGGCCGATTATGACCAGACGAAATATGTCGAAAGCATCAGACGGATCTCCAAGATGGATGCGGATATACTTCTGCCGGCAGACAGACAGCCTTGCATGAGAGAGGGATGGCAACTTCTGCAAGACGCGTACATGACGGTCAAGATGAAATTGCTGAACCAGCCGGCGGACCATTAGTGAAGTCGTGCCTGCGGGTGCTGCCGACGTTGACGGCGCCGCTGCCCGAGCCCCAGGCAAACCCGTAAGACGACTGGAAGGACCTTGCAAGGGCTTCGTGGCAAGGACAGCTGTCTAGTCCGCGCCACTTCCGGCGGCTACTGGCAGTTCGAGCGGCGGATCCAACAGATACCAGTCCAGACCCTTCATCCCATACCAATGCTCCTGATTGGCGGAGTATTCGAAAGCCAACTGCCCCTGCATAACCGTGCCGTCCTCTAAGGTGAGGTTGTATGGGACCGTGAAAAGACCGGTCTCGACACCGAAGAACCGGCCCTTGCGGATGGTAGCATCCGCGAAAGTGATCTTGTATGAGAGCCTGCCATTTCCCTTGGAGACTTTGCCAACTTCTATCGACCGGATAGGGTTCTTTTGGAAGTTCCTGCAAACCCATTCCATCCAATTAGGATAGGCGGTCTGGACCATGTAGGGCTGACCGGGAAAGTCGTGCCAGTGAGGGGGATCGTCATAGTCCGCGTCCCGAATCGCTTCTAGCAGCCTCTTCGCCTGTTGGACGATCACTTCGGGCCGCTCAGAGGCTTCGGCGTATGCCTCCTCTACACTCTTCGCCCTTTTCAGAGCAATATCCCCGACAAGTTTGACTTCGCCCGGCTTCATCTCCACAGGACCAATCGTCCGGTCTGAGAAGTTATGTGGCCAGATTCCAATCGTAAGCTCCGAAACTCCCGGCACAAGCCCATCCATTTCAAAACGGCCAACAGAGTCGGTCTTTGTCCTTGCTATCCGCCGCAGACCGTCCGCGTAGTTCAGCCACATGTACATCCCGCGCTCAGCAAGTGGCTCCCCGGCCTCACTGACCACTCGGCCGCGGATGCTTGCAGTGGGCACCATGACGATACGAACCTTCTCGACCTCGCCAGTGCTGGGCTTGACCTTCTCGGACTTCTCTGATGCCAGGGAGAAAGCGTTCGGCTCCGATCCCCGCACATACTTGACCTCGCCTGGCTCCAAATATAGGAGTGCCCTTCCCTGCTTGTCTGACTCTGTGCCCTGCCGCCAGCCCCCTTCGCGGTCGCGCTTGCGCCAGGTCGCTTCTGCCGTGATGCCCCGCAGAGGATTACCATTAGCGTCCACGAACATAACCCTCGTTTCCACCAGGCCTGCCAACTGGATTTGCACGCCGTCGAGGTCCCTACCGGCGTCGACGTGGATTTCCGTGCTGCCTATGTCCCGGTCCCCACGAACGTTGTACGGCAAAAAGGCTCTCAGGAGATGTTTACCAGGGAGGACGGATGGAAGACAGAAGTTGCCATCCCCGTCGGCCTCCACCGTCTCATCCCAATTGTAGTCGAGCACGATCACCAGCCCCTGCAACGCGAACGGCGTTCTGCCGGCTATCAGTCGTCCTGAAACACTGGCCTCTTCGTACTCCTCCTCACCGAGCGCTGGGTAGGGAGCCTTTGCAGTCCTCTCCTCCTTACCGACCACCAAGTCGGGGCCGCGTACGGTTGCACCCTCCTCGGGCATTATGGAGTAATATGGAGCCCATGCCAGATTCATCTGCGGGTCAAGGCGCGCGTAGACCGTGGCCTGACCCCTCTGGCCCGTGAAACCCCCGTATTGTCGTGTGCAGAACTCACGAATCGTGGGATTGCCAGGGATTCCTTCCAACTGGTATTGTCCGTCGGCATCCGTCGTGGTGCGGCATAGGGGTCCGTAAGGCATCCCGCGAACGGCTACTTCACAGTTGGGGACACCGCTCCGCTCGTCGACGACGACCCTTCCGGCAATGGTGCCGCCCCGCCGCATTACGACGGTCCCTAAATCCTCTCGGTCCAGTATGCTCACAAAGAAAGCGGCGCCGTAACCTTCCTTCGATATGGCCAGCCACGGCTTTTCGCCCTTGGCCATTCGCCTCCCCGTGCTGAGCCGGAGTTGCAACTCCCCCCTTACATTCGTACGAGTCCTGCCCCAGGCACCAAAGAAGTCCCAGTCGCCGTTCACGCCGCTCTGCACCCTGACAAGCGCGCCCTCAACCGGCCCTCCCGTCTCGTCGGTGACCCGTCCGCGTACGAGCTTCCCCGGGCCCAGCGCAAAGTCCATGTCGGGGAAATCCGTCTTGTCTTTCGTCACTCTGTCTTTGGCGTAAGCAGCCCGACTTTCGTGCCCGGGGGCACTCGTATAGACGGCAAGGCCGTCCCTGCCTTCGTAAGGGCCTGAAGTGGTCAGGGGCGTGACAAAGGTCAGTCGGTAAGCGCCGGTCGCATCGGTTCTTACCTCCTGGTACGGGTTTTCTTCGTGGCTCACCGGCGCTCTGCGACGCAGAAGGGCTACGTATCCACGCACCAGAGCATCAGCGATGGGCGCACCAGTTCTCTTGTCCGTTACCTTGCCGCTTGCAGTGATCGTATACTGCTTTGGCCCCACGGAGAAGCGGAGCTTGACCCCGCCTCCTCCGCCGCCTTGAGCGGTCACGATTCCTCCGGTCAGGGCCAAAAACCCAACAAACAGTCCGCTCAGAACGACTGTCGTGCGCGACATTGCACCTCCTCCTCTCCTTTTCATCTGCTTGGTCCCAAGACATCAAACAGCTTAGAGTGCGCTCGGACCGTAACGAGAAGCTTCAGCAATTCCTTACGCGTTTCGATTGGCTCTGGTGAGACCTCTTCCAGGCGTGCCGACTCCGGAAGCCGGAACTGGACAAGCGTTAGGACCCGTGTGGGAGTGCCGGGGCTCCCAAGTTCGAAGACACCTCTTCCCTTCGCCTGGAATATGCCCTCGACGCCGATCATCTTCACGATCAGCATTGTGGCGTGCCCGGGTCTCAGGGGTTCAAGAGAGAGATCGATACGACACTCGGCTCCTCTGATGGCCGCCGGAATTGACGCGCCTTGGGCAGTGAATGCTCTCACCTCGGGGAGCGCCTGCTCGCCGCTTAGCGAATAGCTCCTTAGCGGCGCCTTCGTGTCGTTTCTGATAGGAACGGCTGTCCAGACTGTGGCCGTCGCGTCGGCATTGAACTCGACGATGGCCGGCATACCGGCCTGAACGCCCGATTCTGCGGCCAGTCGCCTGTTCAGCTCGATGAGCCGGATCATCTCGTTGACTTCCTCGGTCAACGAACGCGTCACGGGGGGCACCTCTTCCTCGGCGACCCCTTCCATGTTGGACAAGAGGACAACCCTCTGCCCGGCCGACTCAAGCTCGACTCGGCCGGATGTGACTGCAACGCGTGTCTGGGTGCGGCTGTCGGGCTTCTGAATCACATGCACATCGAGCTTCGTGCCCAGTACCTGAACCTGCGCTGCTGGCGTTTCAACGGTGAAAGACTTCCCTGGGGGCTGTCGGGCGACTTCGATGCTCAACGAGCCGCGCCGCAACAGCACCCGCGCTCCGTGCTTCTCCCTCCTCACCTGCACCAGTGTGCGAGGTGGGGCAACCAGATTGCTCCCGTCCCAGAGCCGCATCTCGGCCCCGCTGCCGGAAGCCGTCTCCACCCAATGGCCCGAGAGAAGGTTCTCCGTCTCGGTGACCTTCTGCGGCGGCATGCCATCCCTCAGCTCAACGAAGCCATACAGGTTCGTGACCTGACCGGCTGTCTCCAGCCTTGCCTGCCAGGGATGCCAAGTCAGCGCGGCACCGATCAGTACCAGCACCGTTGCGGCAACCGCAGCCCATCCCAGCGGCGCCAACCGGCGTATTGGCAGCCGTTGCCGCTCCGCCCGGACCGCCTGCGACACCGATTCAGCCAGGCATTCGTCGAAACGCTTGTCCGCCTTCGGCACGGCGGCAGTCAGTAGCCGCCTGAGATTGTCTTCGAAGACTGGCGGGTTCTGGTCTTTGCGCGTGTCTACCATCAGCTGTCGCCCCCAAACGGCTCTCTGACCTTGCGCAGGAACGCCCTGCGGAATGCGTCTCGGGCTCGCGAGAGCACAGACTCGGCCGCCTTCTCCGTCGTACCTTGCCGGGCGGCGATCTTCGCCGTCTTGAGACCCTCTACGTATTTCATCATCAAAGCCTGCTGATACCTCAGCGGCAGTTCCGTAAGGGCGTCTTGGACGGAGATCCGTGTCTCTTTCCTGTCAAGGACGTCCTCGGGCAGCGGCTTGTGATCGATCTTCAGAAGAAGTCGAGACATGACGTCCTCCGGCAGGGCAGAGCCCGGGGACTCCCATGCCTGTCGCGGGTTGTGGCTACGAACAGTGTGCGCCTCGTTCCGGGCAATGGCTTTGAGCCATCCGAACAGCCGTCCACGAGACGGGTCATACGTGCGCATCGACCTCACGCACCGCAGGAAAGCCATCTGCACGATGTCCTCCGCCTGCTCCCGGCCGCAGCCCAGACACAAATGCACGAATCCAAACAATTGGCGTGAGTACGCTCTGCAGAACTGCTCCCACGCTCCTTCGTTCATTCTGACGAGCTTGCGGACGAGGGCTACCTCTTCGGCTTTGTCCATGGACCATCTCTCAAGAATCCGGATTCTCGCCCTCTACCATACAGTACAGCAAATTCGACCAGAATCCTTCGCTGCTTTTCTGGCGGTTCTCTGGCCAGTTATTGGACAAGGTACTCTAACCTGGTCGCTCAGGGCAGCTTGCGACATTTTCGTGCGTGCGTGATTCTGAAGCATTACAGGGAAGGCATAGCCTCTTCGGTGACATGAGTTCGTGCCGTGGCCGTCCACTCGACCGACTACGGGGGGACGAATGCCCCCTGGGGCGTGCTGTAGCGCTTGTGCGCCATAGCAGGCCGTGGGCTTGGGCGTCCGTCGGGGGGCGGGGCGCTGTTGCCGGCCAGCCGCTCCGGGTGTTGCCGAGAGGAGCCGGAGGTCGTATCATGGGCACCCGTTCGGAGCAAGGCAACGGCGCCTGATGGCAGAAGCGCCGCCAAGTCTGCGCGGGCGTCCTGGCCCTTTCAACGGAACGGAGACGTCAAGCATGACCATGAAGAAGCTCATAAACGATCCCCTCGAGGTTGTTGAAGAGCTTGTGGAAGGCTTTGCGCTGGCGAACGAACGCCTTGTGCACAAACATCCTCGTGTGAACGCCGTCATTCGAAACGACGCGCCCGTGCCCGATAAAGTCGCAGTGGTGATCGGG
>DAOVRD010000259.1 GCA_030628375.1 Planctomycetota bacterium | reverse complement strand
GATAAAGGGTAGGCAGCGAGGTGAGGAGAGGCTGAGTTTGTCGTGCGCATCCTGCATATCCTGTACATCCTGTTAAGGCCGTTGTATTGCCGCCCACCGCCATCAGGTCATCCATCTGATCCGCTACGGGACAATTGAATGACCCTAGAGGCCGCGCCCGCTCATTGACCGTCGGGAGGCCTTTTGCCTATAATGTCTGTTGCAAGGGGACGGTATCGGGAACTGACGGTTCGCGGCATCATGCCCGCCGCCAGTCCGAGAACCTCCGCCGAGAAGGGGGAATTTTCCGTCAGATGGAAGCCAGATTGATACCCGTGAAAGGGTACGAGGCCCAGGAGGAGATCCTCCTCTCCCCGGACGAGCCCCTCGTTATGGGGCGGGGCGGGTCTGCCACGGTGCAACTCCCCCACGGCAAGGTATCTCGTCTCCACTGCCGCGTCGCCTTTGAGAACGGCTTCTACAGGGTTGAGGACCTGGAAAGCAAGAACGGAACCTGGGTCAACGACCGAAAGATAGACAAGGTCATCCTGTTCAACCAGGACCGCATAACCGTAGGGAACGCCGAGTTCCGCTTCGCGTTGGACACGGGCATTGCCGAGGACAGCTCGGACCTTGCAGTGGACGAGGAAGACGTCTCGTTCGAGAACGAGATCAGGGAGTCGGCCGAGGTGACTGCCGCCTCGTCGTTGCTGTTCGGGATGGAAGCCGTTGAAGCTCTGGAGGGACGCCAGGCGCTTGAGCGTGACCTGTCCGTGGTCTGCGATCTGATAAACAAGGTGAACGCCGAGCATCACCTCGACCGGCTGTTCGAGACCATAATGGACAGCGTCATGGAAGTGACCAGCGCGGACCGAGGCTACCTGATTGCGGCCAAGCGGGCCAACGGCGTGCTGATGCCTCTGGTGCGGCGCAACAGGGAGGACATTCCCACCTACGCCAGGAGCACCTTCAGCCGCAGCATCGTGTCCGAATGCTACGAGAAGAACGAGTCCGTCCTCAGGGTGGACCCCAGAAGCACGGGCGACGTCAGCGAGAGCATCGTCGCCCAACAGATACAGAGCATCATGTGCGTCCCCATGCGCGACGAGAACGGGCCCGTCGGCGTGGTCTACGTGGACAGTCTGCTGGGCTCGCGGCAGTTCACCGAACACGACATGAAGATGCTGTCCGCCATCGGCAGCCAGGCGGGCATCGCCATCCGCCGCGCCCAACTGGCGCGACAGGTGGAAACGCTGTTCCGGGACGCCGTGCGCACCCTCATCAGCCTGGTCGAGATCAAAGACAAATACACCTACGGTCACAGCGAACGCGTCACGGCCCTCTGCCTGCGCATAGCCGAGCTGTGCGAGCTGGAAAGGTCGCAGATAAGGGACCTGGAACTGGCCGGACTGCTGCACGACGTCGGCAAGCTGGCCATCAGGCTCGACGTCCTGCAGAAACCGGCCAGCCTGACCGATTCCGAGTACCAGGCCATCCAGCAGCATCCCGTCACGGGGGCGGCAATCCTGGCAAACGTTGACAACGCCGAGCACATTGCCAGTGCCATTCGCCACCATCACGAACGCTGGAACGGAGGCGGCTACCCGGATGGGATCGCCGGTGAGGACATCCCGCTGCTGGCTCGCATCCTCACCCTGGGGGACACCTTCGATGCCATGGCCTCCAATCGCCCCTACCAGGACGTCCTGCCGCGCGATGAGATCGTGACCGAGATCGAGAGCGAAAGCGGCGAGCAGTTCGATCCCCATCTGGTCGGACTGCTCGTTACCGCGCTGCGCGAAGATGAAGCCTTCATAAATCGCGTGAATGTGATTTACCGGCAAAAGGGCACCGGGCCTACGGACTCAAGCGCGTTCGATTGAGCCGCACCCTTGAGCCTGTCGGCACGATGTGGCGGGCGACGGCGCGCGATCCTTTCAACAAGAATGCCCAAACGACGCCCTACCACTCTGGCAGACACAGAACGCATGGCTTTCCACTCGGACGAGCAATCAGCCAGCCCTCCGGCAGGTGTGTTCGCTCTGGCCTTGCTCTGCGCCGTCCTGCAAGTGAGCGGCTGTGCCCAACTGCGCTCCCCTGCGCCCCCTGCCGCCCCGCCAGAGCAAGTGGTTGAGGCCGTCAGAGCCTGGACCGGCAGCATCCGAACTGTCACCGACACCGACATCTCCCTGGTCATCGAGACGAGGGCGGGAGGCGAGACAGAGAAGACCCCGACCCTGGGCGGGCACATTGCCTTCGACACCGCGCTGCCCGGGCTCTGGCTGCGCACGGAGAAGGTGGGACGGGAGATCTTCTCCCTCAAGGCGCTGGGGGGACAGTTCTGGCTGGCGCTGCCGGACACGTGCGAGGTGGTCACGGGCAGCGCCGTTGCGTACGGCAAGCTTCCGGAGCTGATCCGTCCGGACGAAGTGCGCAGTTGGTTCGCCGGGCCGGATTCGCTCGGCCTCACGTGGCCCTCCACGACAATGTCAGTCGAAGGAAGCTGCTACCGGTTCGACGTCCATGTGCTGGGTGCCCCCTATCGGCGCGTGCTCGTTGACCGCAGGAAGCTGGTCATCGCCGCAATCGAGAGCTACGACGTGCTCGGACGGCGCGTCACGAACGTCCGCCTGGACAAATACGCCACGGTGCAGGGCAGGCCGTTTCCGCGTCGGCTCACCGTTGAACGTCCGCTCAGTGGAGTCACGGTGCGCCTGCGCCTCGGCGACCCCATTCTGAACAAAGACCTCCCGCTGGAGGCGTTCCTGCCGCCCGAGAGGCCCGACTGGAGAGTCATCAACCTGGACCGCCAGCCCCTCTCAGCGGTCGAGGCGTTCAGGGAGGACTGATGGCCGCGCAGAACGAGAACGGCAAGGCAGTGTCGCCGGGCAGACCGTATGCGGACATCTACCGCATCCTGCGCAAGCAGTGGGGGACCGGAACGCCCTCATCCGTAGCAGCGGAACTGGAGAGCCCGCGATACGACAGGCCCGAGCTGGTCCGGTTGTGCCGCCGCATGGGCATAGGTCGCAAGGACTGGTCCCTGCGCAAGACGGTGGAGCAATTGCGGAACGCCGTCGCCCAGATGGCGGAAGCCTCCGGGGACAGCGCGGAGCAAGTCTACGCGGTTCTCGCAGACTTCTCGTCCGATCAGAGCGAGGAGGCGCTTTGCGGCCGCATTCCGCTCTGCGCCGAATGCCCCGTCTCACATTACTGCGACTACCCCGGTCGCAAGCCGACGATCAAAGACATGCCCGAGACGGAGCGTCCGCGGGAGAGGCTGCTGGAGGCAGGCGAGGAGCGGCTCAGCGACACCGAACTGCTGGCCATCATATTGCGGTCGGGCTCGCGGGCGGCCACGGCGCTGGACCTGGCCGGCCGGTTGCTCAGCGAGTTCGGCAGTTTCCGGCGGTTGGACGAGTGTACGGCCGGAGAGTTGATGCGCGTGCACGGCATCGGCCCGGCCAAGGCAGCACAGGTCAAGGCCGCCCTCGCGATCGCCCGGCGATACGCCGCCGAGCGAATCCCCACGGGCACCCCGGTCACGGGAAGCGAGCAGCTCTTCCGCCACATGCGCGAGAAGTTCGCCGGGCAGAAGAAGGAGCAGTTCTACACGCTCATGCTCGACATGAAGCACCACATAGTCCGCGAGGAACGGGTGGCCGTCGGCTCGCTCAGCGAGAGCGTGGTGCACCCGCGCGAGGTCTTCAAGAACGCCATCGGCCAAAGCGCCGCAAAGGTCATCTTCGTTCACAACCATCCCAGCGGCAGCCCGGAGCCCAGCCCCCAGGATCGCCACCTCACCGACCGACTGTGCGAGGCAGGCAGGATCGTGGGCATCGAGGTGCTGGACCACTTGATCGTGGGGCAGGACAGCTACTTCAGTTTCGCGGAACATGGTTTGCTCGGAAAGGCGAGCAAGGGCCCGCTGTGAATCCGGCACATGCAGACGCAACGGCCCCGGCACTGCTGCGCGGAGAAAGACAACCCCCATGAACAAGCAGGATCTGCTCAGAGCCATCTACCAGGCCATTCAGTGGGACAGACTGTACGAACTCTTGCCCGAGGCCAGCCGACAGGAGGTGGACGAACTCTTCCAGGAGCTGCGCACGAGCGTGGCGGAGGCAGCCGAGCCGGACCCGGAGGCAGCCGTCGGAATCGCGGGGGGCGACGCCAGGCTTTACTGCGACGGCTCATCGAGGGGCAATCCCGGGCCTGCCGGCATTGGGATGGTGATCACAACGCCCGAAGACGAAGAAGTGCTGGCCTGGGGCGCCTCCATCGGCCGGGCCACCAATAACGTGGCGGAATACCGCGCCATCGTCGAAGGCCTCAAGAAAGCGCTTGCGCTCAAGGTCCGGCGAGTGCACGTGTTCTGCGACAGCGAGCTGGTGGTCCGACAGGTGCAGGGCAGCTACAAAGTCAAGAGCGAGGGCCTCAAGCCGCTCTACGCCGAGGTGATAGCCCTGCTGAGCCGGTTTGAACTGTGCGAGATCCAGTACATCCCCCGCCACGAGAACGCAAAGGCCGATGCCCTGGCCATCGGGCATGCCCAAGCCGCCGAGCCGTGACGGCAATTATGAATTCATAATTATGAATTATGAATTGGAGTTCAGGGGCAGGATCTCAGTCTCGGGTCAGTTCTTCTTCGGCGGCCGCGATGGTCGCGCGGCAGCGATTGAAGGCGTCAACTACGATCCGGTCGAACTTCCCGCCCGACTCCCGGTTGATCAGACCAGCCAGTCTCTCCGAGGACAGCACCTCCGGACGGTACGATATGGGCGTGCGCCAGATGTCGTAGTAGTCCGCCAGGCCCACGATCCGTGCGCTCAAAGGGATGTCCTTGCCCCGCAACCCGCCGGGGTACCCCTTGCCGTCCCAGCGTTCGTGGTGCCCGCCCGTTATCTCGATGGCCATATCAATGAAGCTGTCCTGCCCCGTGGCGAGTTCGTTCCTCGCGGCCAGGCAGATGTCGCGTCCCACCGTAGTGTGGCTCTCGACAATCGCCTCCTCTTCGGGCGTGAGCTCCCCTGACTTGAGCAGTATCGAATCGGGCAGCGCCAGCTTCCCGATATCGTGCAGCAGCGCCGCCTCGGATATGTTCTGAAGGAACTCCTTGCTGATGAAAGGCGCGTAAGGCGAGCGCAAGGCCAACTCCTCGGTCATGACGGTGGAATAGCGTGCGACCCGTTCCGGGTGGACGTGACCGCGCAGCGTGCGGAACTCCGCCAGGCCGCACACTGCCCACAGCAGGACGCTGCGGGTCTTCTCCAACATGCTGACCCGGTTCTCTACCTCTTCTTCGACCTCGAAGTAGCTGGCACGCTCGGCCAGCTCCCGCTGACGCCGTTTGAGGGCCATTGCCACGGGAATCTGAATCCCGTCAGTCCCGACCGGCTTCAGGACGTAGTCGTAAGCCCCCTTCTTGAGGCAGTCAATGGCCGTGAGCAGACCATGCCCTACCGTCGTCATGATCACAACCGTGTCGGGGGCCAGGGGGGCGAGTTCTTCCAGGAGCGCTTGCCCACGCTCGTCGGGCATCTGCACGCTCAGCACCACCAGCGCAAACGGGCCCTGTGTCTTCAGCACCCGGCGCGCCATGTCCACGCTGCCCGCGTGGGCGAGCTTCGTGTAGCCGGCGGCTTGCAGCGCCCGGGCGATGTGCTCCCGGTCCTTCGTGTCACCATCCACAATCACGATTGCAGGCGGCGCCTCTTGGTTGGCCATTCCGTCCCCCCACACTTGCCACGGCCTTCTCCCTCTATTCTACCCGAACCGGCAGGCCGCCTGGAAGGGGGCGCGCGTCAGGCCCGGCGGATGCGATTCGACGCTCCCGTCCCCCCGCTTGGAATCGGGGCCGACCTTCTGATACCATTCACCGCGTACATAGAGGACCCGGATGGTCTGCGGCCATGAACGAACCCCGCATGAACTTGCAGCAACTCATCCTCAAGCTCCAGCACTACTGGGCGGAGCGTGGGTGCGCCCTGCTGCAGCCGTACGACGTTGAGACCGGCGCGGGCACGTTCAACCCCGCGACGTTCCTGCG